>JAGWPQ010000727.1 GCA_028877045.1 Bacteroidota bacterium
AGATGAAGGCTATAAAGAATTGTACACAAGATGGTTTCAGTTTGCATCTTTTTGTCCGCTGTTTCGTGCACATGGCGCCGATTTTCCAAGAGAGCCATGGGCTTTTGGTTCGCCCGAAAGCCGTACCTATCAAACATTATTGAAGTTTACTAATCTGCGTTATCGTTTGTTGCCCTACATTTATTCGTTGGCTTGGAAAGTAACTAACGAAAATTATACTATTATGCGTGGCCTGCCTTTTGATTTTGCAAACGATTCATTGACGTATAATATTAACGACCAGTATATGTTTGGTAATTCGTTTCTGGTTAGTCCGGTTACTAAACCTATGTTTTATTTACCCGGTAATATAAAATTAGATTCGCAAAAATTATACTCACGTGAAGTGTATTTGCCTAAGAGTTCGCAATGGTACGACTTTTGGACAGGCAAAAAATTTGCAGGCGGTCAAACCATTCAAGCCAATGCAGCATTTGAAACAATGCCTCTTTTTGTAAAATCCGGTTCCATAGTGCCTTTCGGGCCATTTATTCAATATTCATCCGAAAAAACTGATCCTGTTGAACTGCGTATTTATCAAGGCGACGACGGAGAATTTGTTTTGTATGAAGATGAAGGCGATAATTATAACTATGAGAAAGGAATGTATTCAACCATTAAATTTTCATGGAATGAAAAGCAAAAAACATTTATCATCGGCGAAAGAAAAGGAGGTTTTAACGGGTTGTTGAAAGAACGGACTTTCAATATTGTTTTGGTAAAGGCCGATCATGGTGTTGGTATTGGAACGATAAAACCTGACAGAACTATAACTTACAATGGTTCTGAAACAGTAGTTAATTTTTAATAATTCAAAACATCATGGAAGTTTTTTTTCTTTCAAAACAAAAAATTGTATTGTATAAAAACAGTGTTCTGATTATTTTGTTGGATTTTGGATTGATTGGTGTGGCGCGTCTGCAATAAATTTAAATACTGTTACAAAAATAATTTTAAGGTATTGCTTTAAATAATTTTAATTAAATATTTATATGAAACGTACAGTATTTATTCTTTGTGTGTTATTTTTTATTTGCTATAATAGATCTGATGCACAAAAGCCTGCACATAGTTTTGCATTAGATGATTCTGTTTTTTTATTAGATGGAAAACCCTTGCAGATCATTTCGGGCGAAATTCATTACCCACGTGTTCCTAAAGAAGCCTGGCGGCAAAGATTGAAAATGGCAAAAGCGATGGGATTAAATACCATCAGCACTTATGTGTTCTGGAATTTGCATGAGCCGTTGAAAGGCAAATATGATTTTACCGGAAATAATAATGTTGCCGAATTTATAAAAATTGCACAGGAAGAAGGTTTGTGGGTGATATTAAGACCAAGCCCGTATGTGTGTGCCGAATGGGAATTTGGCGGATATCCTTTCTGGTTGCAAAACGAAAAAGGATTGATTGTTCGCAGTACAGAACCGCAGTATTTAGAAGCGTATAAAAATTATATCAATGCAGTTGGCAAGCAATTGGCACCATTGCAAATAAATCATGGCGGAAATATTTTAATGGTGCAGATCGAAAACGAATATGGTTCTTATGGCAGCGATAAAGATTATTTAAACATCAATAAAAAAGTGTTTATCGATGCAGGATTTGACGGATTGTTATACACCTGCGACCCTGCCAACGATCTGGTAAAAGGGCATCTGCCGGGTTTATTGCCAGCAGTAAACGGATTGGATAACCCTGCAAAAGTTAAAAAAATAATTAAGGAAAATAATAATGGGAAAGGTCCGTATTTAATTGCCGAATGGTATCCTGCATGGTTTGATTGGTGGGGAACAAAGCATCATACCGTATCGCCCGATAGTTATGCCGCAGCATTGGATTCGGTGCTGGCAAACGGCATCTCCATCAACATGTATATGTTTCATGGCGGCACAACACGTGGTTTTATGAATGGTGCAAATTACAACGATAAAAATCCTTACGAACCGCAGATAAGCAGTTACGATTATGATGCTCCTTTAGATGAAGCCGGCAATGCAACTGCAAAATTTTTTAAGTTCAGGGAAGTAATTCAAAAACATTTACCGTCAGGGCAAATACTGCCACCGGTTCCTGAAAAGAAGAAAACAATTGCTATCTCATCGATTAAATTTTCAAAGCAATCAGGTTTGTTTGATATACTTCCTTTACCAATAAAAAATATAAATCCGTTAAGCTTCGAAGATTTAAATCAGGCTTATGGATATGTGTTGTACCGCACTGTTACTGATGGAAATGTTGCAGGCATTTTAAAAATAAAAGACCTGTGTGATTACGCAATTGTTTTTGTTAACGGAAAGAAAGTTGGTGGGTTGGACAGAAGATTGAATCAGAATAGTATTTCAGTTGATTTGCCAAAAGGCAAAGTAACACTTGATATACTTGTTGAAAATATGGGACGCATAAATTTTGGTGCATACTTATTAAAAAATAAAAAAGGAATTACAGAAAGTGTTTTGCTGAATAATAAAGAAATGAAAGATTGGAAAATGTATTCTTTGCCTTTTAATGATATTAATTCGGTTGTAATTAAAAATAATAGAGTCGAAGATGAGGTGCCTGTTTTAAAGAAAGGAAATTTTGAAATTGCAGCAACCGGCGATACCTATTTAGATATGAGTAACTGGGGCAAAGGCATGGTGTGGGTTAACGGCCATAACCTTGGCAAATACTGGAGCATTGGTCCGCAGCAAACCATCTATCTTCCCGCCGAATGGTTAAAAAAAGGCAGTAACGAAATTGCTGTATTTGAAATGATGAAACCCGCACAAGCCGAACTAAAAGGAATCGAAAGTCCTATACTGAATAGTTTAAAATAAATATATAAAATTATG
>JAGWPQ010000070.1 GCA_028877045.1 Bacteroidota bacterium
ATTTTATTATCGCCGGAAACATTGGCCGGATTAATAAAAATTGTGGATGATGGTAAGGTTAACTTCAGTATTGCGTCTTCACGTTTGTTGCCTTTGTTGATGAAAGAAAATAAAGATCCGCTGAAACTTGCAGAAGAATTAAATCTGCTGCAGGTAAGCGACAGCAACGAATTAGAAGAATGGGTGAATGAAGCCATCAACAAAATGCCTGACAAAGTTGTTGAATACAAAAAAGGAAAAAAGGGATTGATCGGTTTGTTTGTTGGTGAAGTAAAAAAATTAAGCAAAGGCAAAGCCGACCCAAAAATTGTAACGGCATTGTTGCAGGAAAAATTAAAATGATTACACGAATTAAATCGAATTACACGAATTGAAAAATTAAAAATATGAAAAAAGTTTTTATCGGAATATTAGCGGTAGTTGCAATGGCATCATGCAAAGAAAAAAAGTTTGGTGCTTTTGTTGTTGCCGGAAAGATCGAAAATACAAAAGCCGAAAAAATTTATTTGGAAGAACTTCCTTTCGGCGGCGAAAATCCTGTTGTGTTAGATTCTGCAACACTTGGTAAAGCAGGAACTTTCGAATTAAGAGCATTGGGCAAGGAAGAAGGATTGTATTTGATATCAGCGCAAAATGGCCCGCAGGTTTTGATCATCAACGATAATAAAAGTATCAAGTTACGATTAGATGCAAATAATTTTAAAGCTTATACAACTGAAGGTTCGGCAGCATCAACATCATTACATCAATTTTTAGAAAATTACAGTAACGAATTCAGAAAAGCTGCAGATGCATTTATGATGGCCGATTCATTGGGAAAAACAAATGCAAACGACAGTATTAAAACCGTTGCTAATCTTCAAAGAGATCTTCAACTTAAAAATTTCAATACTTTTTTAACCAATTCGGTAAACAATTCATCAAGCCCTGCATTGCGTTATTATATTATAGGAAAAGCATTTAAAACGATGGATCTGGATGAGATAAAAAAATTAGCTGATGCCTCGGTCGAAAAATTTAAAGAGCATACCGGATTGGCAAAGCTGAAAAATCTGATTGACATGCAGATCTCATCGGATCCTAAACTGGCATTGTTAAATAAGCCCGCTCCTGAAATAAGTTTGGCCGATACTAGCGGCAAGATAATTTCGCTCAGCAGTTATAAAGGCAAATATGTATTGGTTGATTTCTGGGCAAGCTGGTGTGCACCCTGCAGGGCCGAAAACCCCAATGTTGTTGCGGCTTACAACAAGTTCAAAGATAAAAATTTTACAGTGCTTGGTGTTTCATTGGATAATGATAAAGCAGCGTGGAAAGGTGCGATTGAAGAAGATCATTTAACATGGAACCATATCAGCGATCTGAAACAATGGGAAAGTTCGGTAGTTGCTCCTTATAAAATTACCGGTATTCCGTTCAATGTTTTGGTTGACCCCGATGGCAAAATAATTGCGCTTGAATTAAGAGGAAAAGCATTGGAAAATAAATTGCAGCAAGTGCTGAAATAATTATTGGATAGAATTATAATAGTTTATAGCAGCTATCCAGTCTTTTTCATCTTTTCCTGACAAATTATTTTGTTTGATAAATGGATCGATGGCAGCTTTTTTTGATTGAAGAAACTCGTTGAATTTCTTTTTGTTTAAAATAATTTTTTCTGTTGTTCCATTTTTTAAAATAAAATATTCCTGTACGGGAACAAATCTTTTATACTTAACAGGATCGTTATATTCAGTATATTCAATCAGATCCAAATGATAATATTTGAGTAATGTAACATCGCCTTTAACAAGTATCTGGAGATAATTTTTTTCGGTAAAACTACCGGGAGATACAAAACCATTTTCAAAGATCATTTTTGCTGTGGTATCTTTATTGTTGGGGAACAATATGATTAACCTTGTATTTTCATTTACTAAATAAGCTGTGTCGTTTTTATTGAGTACAAACCTGTTTATGTACATATCAAATTTCAATTCAACATTATTGAATGCATAGCCGTTATTTGAAATGATTGTAGCTTTTTTCCAGTCGTCAAATAAAAACTGAGAGCCTTTTATTTGTTCATATTGAATTGTATAAGTTAAATAACCATTTGACCTGTCGTACAATAAATGCTGCATTTCCTGTGCTGATGAATGACTAAAAAAAGCAGTTATCAGCATTGCTATTAATAAATGTTTCATACAATTTTTTTTAATAAAAAACCACCTAATACACATAGGTGGTTTTTTATGATAAGATGAAAATTAATATCCGGGATTCTGCGCAATATTTGGATTTGCATTGATCTCAGTAATAGGAATTGGGAACATCAAAGCAATATTGCCGGGTGCAACTGCAACTGTTGTTAAAGGGTTTTGATTTTTAACTTTGGTCCAGCTTCTGTTTAATCTAACTAAATCCCAGAAACGGTTTCCTTCAAATGCAAGTTCTTTTCTTCTTTCAGTCAAAATATCTTCTAATACTTGTGTACCCGCATCTGCCCATCCGGCAAAAGAAGGGTCTCTTTGCTGCGCAACCTTATTCAAATACAAATTTGCATTAGGTATATCACCGAGGTTGTAATATGCTTCAGCAGCTATTAAAAGTATATCTGACAATCGAAGAATTTTTGTGTCATCTTTATCCGAACCGTTAGCAGGATTAGGATATTTCTGACAAAGATAAACAGTACCCGCTTGACCGGTTCTTGTACCGACTGCACAAAGAGCTTTTCGCGCATCAGTTGCAGAATAAAGCCCGGCTAATTCCGGAGTAGCTAAAATATCGCCATAGCCACCTCCTACTGTTAAATAAATAAACCCAATTTGGTCGAACCCATTGTTACTTGTAAGATCGCTGGCTACTTCAAAAAATGTTTCACTTTTAGTAGTAGATTGTACAACAGGGTTTGCCCAGTAAGCAGCATAAGTTGCACTCGATAATAAAGTAACCCCACCGTTAGTGATTGCATCTAATGCTGTAGTTTTTGCATCAGCCCAATCGCCCATATTTTGATAAACTCTTGCTTCCAATGCTCTTGCTGCATATTTTGAAAAATAAGCTGTTCCTCTGTAAAGAGTCATTAATTTATATGCATTTTCAAGATCGCTGATAATTTGTTTATAAACGTCTTTTACAGCACCACGTGAAGGAACGGCGTACGGGTCTAAATTAAAAGCATTAATAACAGGTATGCCCGGCTTGGTACTATCTACAGTATAAGCAGTTGAAAAATTCCTGACTAATTCAAAATGCATTAATGCTCTTACAGCATAGGCTTCACCCAAATACTGATTTACGTTTACTGTATTGGTAAGATTAGCTCCTGCTGAGATAATATTATTTGCATACTTTATTGAGATATATGCATTTTGCCAAATGCCCAATGCGTATGCATCAGCATTATTGAATGCATAGTTGTTTAATGTGATATACCTACCTGAATTGGAAGTTGTCACAAAAGTATTATCCGCCATTAGATCTCCTTTAACAGGTAATGTACGTCCATATAAATCGGTTGCACGCAAAGAACTGTACATTCCTGCAGCTGCAACAAGTAAGTCACCTTCTGTTTTAATCGCAGAAGATAAAACATTAGCCGTATAAGGAGTATCGTTTAAATAACTCTTATTACAAGCTAAGAGCGATACTGTTGCTAATGTTAGTATAAAAAGTTTTAAAAATGTCTGTTTCATATAAATGATTTCATGAGTTTTTAAATTAGAATCCGATATTCAATCCAACTGTAAGTGCTTTGTTGTACATCACATTCAAGTTTGATTGGCTGGTAACACCTTGCTCTGGATCAAATGGCAATCTATTATCATAAGTTTTAGTCCACAAATTGGTTCCTCTTATATAAAATTTAAGTAAGGTCACATGGAGGGTGTTTAGTAAAGGCTGCTTGGCAGTATAAGCCAAAGTAATATTTCTTAATCGTATGAAATCACCTTTGAATAAAAATCTGGTTGATGCAGCACTTGAGAAATTTGATGAACCATAAACAGGTTTTGGAACATCAGTTATATCGCCGGGCTTTTGCCATCTTTGAAGATTATAAGCATATTTACCATAAGACGGATTTACCTGATCGTAAAAATATGCTGCCCATTGGTCTTGTACATAATTACCATAATTATAATAAAAATCAGCTGCAAAAGAGAATTCACGGAATGTAAAAGTGTTACTAAATCCACCATAATATTTTGGTGAAGCTGAAAGACCTGTTGGAACTGCCAGTGCTGCATTGTAATTGGTTGTTGTAGCAGTTCTCGCAGCAGTTGTATACCATAACGGATTACCATTAGCAGGATCTACACCAGCCCATAACCTCATATAAAACTCCTGAATGTCATGGCCAGGAGCAACAAAGAACCTGCCATTAATGATCTGAGTTTGACCATCAGGAAGTTTTGTGATTTGATTTATATTATGTGTGATATTGAAATTGATATCCCATGTAAAGTTCTTAGTTGATACAGGTGTTGCGTTAATGGTTAACTCTATACCCTTATTTTCTAAAGCACCGATATTTTTTGTAATTGTTGCAAATCCTGTGGTCAAAGAAATAGGAGTTCCGAATAATAGATCGGCACTTTTTTTATCATACCAATCAAAAGTGATACCTAATTTGTTTTTTAATAACGATACATCAAAACCAATATCTAACATGTTTTGTTTTTCCCATCTCAGATCTGTATTTCCAATACTATTGAAGCCACCGCCCGGTTGATTGTTATAAGTTAATCCATATCCAAAGGTTTGACGCCATGAATAGTTTCCGATTTCTGCATTACCTGTTGAACCGTAAGATGCTCTTATTTTAAGGTCATTTATTAGACTAACCTTCTCCATGAAATTTTCTTTGCTTACATTCCAAGCTATACTTCCCGCAGGAAAAATACCGTATTGGTTATTTTCAGAAAATCTTGAAGAACCATCACGTCGAATACTTCCTGATATTATATATTTTCCTTTATAAGCTATTGCTGCTTTGCTAAAAAATGAAGCAAAATTATAATCCGATGCATTATTGCTGGCAATAGTTGGTGTTGCTGCCGTTGCAGAAGTAATTAATGACGGTGTAGGAAAATTTTGAGATTGAGCTGATATTAAATAAGATTTTGAACTTATTCCTTCATAACCTGCATAGGCATCTAAAGTAAGGTCATGGTTCTTATTCAGATTAGCATGATAATCTAATTGATTCACCCAATCGTACAGGAAATATCTTGTATAATATGAATAACCTCTACCATTTGCAGCATATCCGTCGCCTTCCAGCGGATTATTATAATAATATTCTTCCAGGCTATTATATTGCAACCCCATAGACGATGTAAACTTCAGGTTGTTCAGAATATTATATTTAGCAGATGCTTTACCAACTGTAGAAAAATAATCTAAACTATGCACATCCCTTGATGCAATAAATAATGGATTATATAAGCTCGAAAAATCCTTAGTAGTCCTGGTTATATTCAAACTTCCATCAGCATTATATGGATTTTGTAATGGACGCAAAAAATACATTTCCATAGTTGGATTAGAAAATGCACTTGAATTACTTAATGCTGCATCCTCTCTTGTATAGGTTGGTTGTAAGTTTAAAGAAAAACTCAACTTACTGTTCACCACATGATCCAGATTTATCACACTCGAATACCTGCGCATAGCAGATCCGATAGTTGCAGCTTCCTGTTTAAAATAACCACCTGATACGAAGAATTGTGTTTTAGCATCACCACCAGAAGCAGAAAGGTTGTACTGTTGCTGTGTTCCTGTTCTCGTTACCAAATTTACCCAATCGGCATCTACACCTAATCCTGCACCGTATGTGGTTGCAGTTGCATCTGCAGTAGCCTGAGAATAACCGGCATTTAAAATTCCTTCTTTAAATAAAGTCACCCAATCATTTGCTCTTAATGGCATACCTACAGATGGTAAATCGCCATGGGTATTATTTCCTACTTCAGTAGTAAGATTAAATTTTGTTTTTCCGGCTTTACCTCTCTTTGTTGTAATCACAATTACACCATTACCACCACGTGCACCATACAATGAAGTGGCAGCAGCATCTTTAAGTACAACCAAGTTTTCAATATCATCAGGATTAAGTTGAGCCAACACGTTCGAAGTAGTAGTTTCACGAGAGAGATCACCACTATTGATCTGAATTCCGTCTAAAACAAATAGCGGTTGTGAAGTAGCTGAATAAGAACCAATGCCTCTGATCCTTATTGATTGATTTGCTCCCGGCTGACCACTAAAAGTAACCGATTGAACGCCGGCAGCCTTGCCTTGTAAGATCTGGTCAACAGAAGAAAATGGAACATTGGCAACTTTTTCGCCACCAACTTTAGTAACAGAAGCTGTTACATCAGATTTCTTTTGTGAACCATAACCAACCACTACAACTTCATCTAAACTTTGAACTGTAGATTGAAGCAGAACATTCAGTACCGTTTTACTTCCAATCAAAATTTCTTGTGCAGTAAAATTTAGTGATGATACAACTAAAGTTTTTGCTGTTGGAGGAACATTTAAAGTGAAGTTGCCGTCAACTCCGGCTGTTGTACCAATTGTGGTACCCTTGACTAAAACAGATGCATGAGGTATTGCATTTCCCTTATCATCTGTAATCTTACCTTTTAAGGTTCGGTTTTGTGCCAATAGCTGGCTTAGCGCCATACTGAGACACAAAAACAACATAATTGTTTTTCTCATAATCGCAGTGTTTTTTAGTTTTAGTTTAGTTATTGTTAACATTTCGTTAACCACAACAAACTTAAGACATTTTATAATTGCAAAAAGCTGCAATTATTTGTCGGGAATTACATGAACGGAAAGTGAGGATGTATTCTGAGGCTTTTTGAATAGGTAAACTCTTTTTTTTGCAGGAATTATCCTTCAAATCATATAATATATAGAACCTATATCATTGTCTATGAACAGATTCGGCAAAATGTAGCACCAAAACCGTTTGAGTTAATATTTATAACATTAAACATTAGCCCGTTGGTGGAATTAATTTGCCAATCTCTGTGCAGGATTTGCTCATGAGCAGTAAAGGTCATATACAGATATAGTTTTCCAGTGTTTTCAGTATAAGACATCTATATCAGATTCTTAAATGAGCCTCATATAAGCTACATATAAGCCATATATAAGCTACATATAAGCTACTCCTAATAGGAGTGAGATATATGTAGCTTATATGCAACTTACACTTGAATTATTTCAGACTTATAGGGCAATATAGTAGCTATTAATCATAGCTAAACTACCTTTCAAGCATTGCAAGTGTGGTGCAATGCAATGGCTTTTACAGGCAGTATGGAGGGCTTATGGGAAAGACCCGGATAAAATAATTATCCGTACAAAAGGTGGAGTTTAAATTCGGGAAACTCTCTTAGGCGTGATATTTTGATGATAATCACTGTTTTAAACCTTGCAACAGGCCCCGTAGTACTGTTATTTTACGATTAAAAATTGTGCTTCTTATAGAGATTACATCAGCATTTTAAATCTGTATTTTCTCCAAAAATTCTTAACAGTAAAGCCATACATTAATTCCCTCAACAGTTTTAAACCTTATTTTTTCGCTAATCCAATAATTAAAACAGGAAGTAAAATCAAATTGGTCAATGTTCCTGTTACCAATGTCAATGAGGTTAACCATCCTAATGCTTTGATGCCACCAAA
>JAGWPQ010000728.1 GCA_028877045.1 Bacteroidota bacterium
AGAAATAGATGCTGATTTGATTAATGCCGGAAAAGAAACGGTTACATTAATTAAAGGTGCCGCTTTGTTCGACAGCGCCGAAAGTTTTGGAATGATACGTGCCGGAAAAATCGATCTTACTGTTTTGGGTGCGATGGAAGTGAGTGATAGCGGCGATATTGCCAACTGGAAAATTCCCGGAAAAATGGTGAAAGGAATGGGCGGTGCGATGGATCTTGTTGCAAGCGCAAAAAATATTATTGTGGCCATGATGCACACCAATCCAAAAGGCGAAAGCAAATTATTGCCGCAATGCACGTTGCCGTTAACAGGCGTTAAATGCGTTAAAAAAATTGTTACCGAACTGGCGGTTTTAGATGTTACCGAAAATGGGTTCGTTTTGCTGGAACGTGCGCCGGGGGTGACTGTTGAAGAAATAAAAAATAAAACTGCAGGCAGACTAATAATTGATGGCGATATTCCTGAAATGAAAATTTAATTTTTTTTGTTACGGGCTGCATAACATTTTTCAACTGTTGTTGCGTCGCACACTTGTACTTTCAGTAATGCTGTTCAGCAAAAAAAACAATTAATTTAATTGCGGATCGATGGGATAGTTGATCATCTGTGCATATTCGCCGCCTAAATTTCTTAAAGCATCTTTCCAGATCATATCGGCATTGCGATGAAAAATTAATTTACTTGTGCCCTGCGATGTGATCCAGCTTTTTGCTTTTAATTCCTCTTCCAATTGTCCTTCACCCCAGCCGCTGTAGCCAATATAAAAACGAATATCATTTTGTTTCAAACGATTTTCTTTTAATAATTCGATAACGGTTTCAAAATCGCCACCCCAATAAACATTGTCTGTAACTAAAATGCCACCGTCAATTAATTCGGGATGTTGGTGTAAAAAATGTAAGGTATTGGTTTGAACAGGTCCGCCATAATAAACCGGGAAATCAATCCCTTCAAGATCAGGCACTAACTCTCCGATCTTTTGATCGTATAATTTATTCAGTACAAATCCAAAACTTCCTTCGTATTGGTGGTCGCATAAAATAACCACTGTTCTTAAAAAGTTGGGGTCTTTTAAGAACGGGTCTGAGATGAGTAATGTGCCTGCTACCGGATCAATCATAATTGAAAATTAAGATATTCACTCAAATCAAAAAAACAGAATTTTAAAATACTTACGTTAAAAGGTTGATAAACCTGAAAGCTGTTTCTTTGCGCAGAAATCATAACATTATATTTGTATTGATGAAGAGAACATTACCTCTGATTGTTATACTCACAACACTTTCGCTGTTAGGCCTCATTTGGTTGCAGGCCTCATGGCTTAAAAATATTTTGGAAGTAGGAGAAGTACAATTATTTCATAAAGTAAGCGATGCGGGAAAAAATGTTGCCTACGAATTAAGTAAATCAGTTCACACTTCGCCTTCATTGAGGATGCCGAGAACACCCGGATTTAAATTCGGATTTGATTTATCGAAAGTTACAAAACCGCTTTCGATCGATGATAGATATTCTCCAAAAGATATTTATAATAAATTAGAAACCTCTTTCGAAAATGAAGGATTAAATAAGTTAAGTTTTGATTTTGCGATCATAAACGATCAGGGCGAAATGGAGATGTGCTCGCATAATTTCGAAAATGAATTCATGGATACAGTGAATAATCATCAAACGATTATTCCAATCACTTCAGGGAATGTTTCTGACATTGAAAGTATGAGCTCTCTTGAAAATATGATCATCATTGTTCCTGATTATAAAAAACAAGTTTGGGATTCCTTAAAATGGGTGATAGCTGCAGTAGCGGTATTTATGCTCATCATACTCGCAGCCTTTTATGTAACGCTTAAAACATTATTGAATCAAAAGAAGTTGAGTGAAATTAAAAGCGATTTCATCAACAATATGACGCACGAATTAAAGACGCCTTTGGCAACAATTTCTTTGGCTATTGATGCAATGAGAAATGAAAAAGTATTGAACGATAAAGAAAAGACGAAATATTTCAGTGGTATCATTAAAGAAGAAAATAAAAGAATGAACAGGCATGTAGAAACCATACTACAGGCAGCTTTGATGGAAAAACAGGAATTGCAGTTAAGCTTAAAACAATTGCATGTTCACGAGATCATTAATAATGTTTTGGAGAATTATGAATTGCAGTTAAAAGACAAAAAAGGAAAAGTTGATTTACAGCTGAATGCTAAGAACGATGTGATCAATGCAGATGAAATTCATTTTACCAATCTTATTTCTAATTTGGTTGATAATGCCATCAAGTATTCGAAAGATAAACTTCTTATCAAGATCACAACGACTAATACCAACAAAACGGTAATGATAAGTGTAGAAGATAATGGTATTGGTATGACGAAAGAAAATGCGAAAAGAATATTCGAAAAATTTTATCGTGTGCACACCGGTAATGTGCATAATGTAAAAGGATTTGGTTTGGGAATGAGTTATGTAAAAACCGTGATTGATGCACACAAAGGAAAAATAAAAGTTGACAGCACTTTAGGCAAAGGCACAACATTTACTGTTGAGATGCCGATGAATGTTGACTAACTATTTTTCTTCCACAATAAACTCCCGTCACCATAACTGAGGAAACGGAAATTATTATTTAAAGCATACTGATATATTTTCTTCCAGTCGTCTCCAACCAATGCTGCAACCAATAATAATAATGTTGATTGCGGCTGATGAAAATTAGTGATCAGGCCCTGTATAATTTTAAATTCATAACCGGGCATAATGATGATCTGCGTTTTGGCAATTAATTTTTGTAAATCGTTTTCTTTCATCCATTGCAATAACATTTGTAATGACTCTTTGGCGGAAATGCTTGCTATTGTTGAATTATAAGGGTCCCATTGTTGAACTGAAATATCTTCAACATTAGGTTGTTTACTCCCGACTCCTGACTCCCGACTCCCGGCTAACTTTATCCCCATCCAGTATAAACTTTCAATTGTTCTTGCGGATGTTGTTCCTACGGCAACAATTGTTTTATCAATATTTGCAATTAAATTTTCGATGAATGAAATCGAAACATCAAAAAATTCTGCATGCATTTCGTGTTCTGCAATTGTTTCTGTTTTTACAGGTTTAAAAGTTCCGGCGCCAACATGAAGTGTGACAAAATCTTTTTGAATATTTTTTGCAGATAGTTTTTCAAACAAACTTTCAGTAAAATGTAATCCTGCTGTTGGTGCTGCAACTGAACCATCATGTTTGGCATAAATAGTTTGATAAGTTTCATTATCATTTTCTTCTGCAGCCCTGTTTAAATATGGTGGCAATGGAATTATTCCGGCATGATGTAAAACTTCTGCAAATGAAACGCTGTCATCATTCCAGCTAAATTCAATCAAAAAATAATCGTTTCTTTTTTCAATGATGATGGCCGATAAAATAATTTCTTTTGAATCATAATTGATCTTTTTGATCAGAGATCCTTCTTTCCATTTTTTTGCACCGCCAACCAAACATTTCCACAAAACTTTTTCTTTTTGCAACATGGCAGAAGTAATGTCGGCATACTGTTCATCAGGTTCTAAACAAAATATCTCAATCGTTCCTCCCGATATTTTGATAAACAAAATTCTTGCTTCAACAACTTTGGTATTATTAAAAATCAGCAACGAGTTTTCAGGTAAATGTTTGTGGAGGTTGCAATAAATATCTTCTGAAATAGTTCCGTCATAAACCAATAATTTACTCTCATCCCTTTTTTGCAAAGGGTATTTTGCAATTTTTTCCTCAGCTAATTCGTAGGTAAAATCCTTAATTAATAAATCTTCTGGTCGCATGTCATCTTTAAATTCTAACTAACAATTGGGTGTTTAGCCCTTCAAGTTCAACAAAAAGCTACAATCTATTTTCCTGTAATTCAAGCCTGAAGGGCGTTTTGCATGTTTATCCACAGCTATTCACATTAAAATCACAGATTATTTTCAAGTATTTCTTTCAAAACCTTTCTGGTATTAGCTTTTGGCCGAATTAAATCTGTGGATAAATACAATTGACCCAAATTAGGTTTTAAAGTGGGAAAAAGTGTTATTTTGTGTCAACAAGTGGTAATCTTGAACAATATTTATTAACAATGAACGGATTTCACGGAGAATATGAAGCTACAGTTGATGCGAAAGGTCGCTTTCTGCTTCCGGGCGGACTGAAAAAACAGTTGCCCGAAGGAGAAACCCGTTTCATCCTCAGCCGTGGCTTCGAAAAATGTCTCACATTATATCCGATCAAAAGTTGGGAACTCATTATTGCCAAGATTAGTCAGTTGAATGATTTCGACCCGAAAGTACGTCAATTCCGCCGTCAGTTTTTAGGTGGCGCAACAGAAATTGAACTGGATTCAGCTTCAAGGATGTTGTTGCCTGCTTCGCTGAAGGAATTTGCAGGATTAGGCAAGGATATAATTCTTGCCGCTGCACTCGATCGATTCGAAATCTGGGATGCCGGTAAGTACAAACAGCTCTTTGAGGATTTTTCACCTGATGCTTTTAGCGATTTAGCGAAAGAAGTGATGGCAGGAAAAAATGTTGAATGAAAAATTTTAAATGATGAATGAAAAGAAAGTGAAATCTGAAAATAATTCAACACTTAACATTCAACATTCAACATTGAATTATCACGTTCCTGTCCTTTATCACGAAACACTCGATGCACTGAACATTAAGCCCGATGGCGTTTATGTTGATTGCACATTTGGCGGCGGCGGTCACAGTAAAGGAATCTTGGAACAATTGAATGCAAAAGGAAAATTGTTTGCATTCGATCAGGATGCCGATGCGCAAAAAAATATTCCTGCTGATGAGCGTGTGATTTTTATTCCGCAAAATTTTCGTCATCTGCAACGCTTTTTGCGATTGCATAAAGTGCAGCAGGTTGATGGTGTTTTGGCTGATCTGGGCGTAAGCTCACATCAGTTCGATGAAGGTGATCGTGGTTTTTCTACCCGCTTCGATGGCCCTTTGGATATGCGGATGGATCAACGTCAGGAGTTAAGTGCGGCAGATATTATTCGCAATTATACTGAGCAGCAACTGCATAAATTATTCGAGCAGTATGGCGAAGTAACTAATTCTAAAACGTTGGCCAAACATATTGTACAGCAACGTAAACAATTTCCAGCACAAAATATCATCCAGTTTAAATCGCTGATAAGTCCCGTGGTGAAAGGCAATCCAAATAAGTACTTGGCACAGGTGTTCCAGGCTTTACGAATTGAAGTGAATGATGAAATGGGGGCATTAAAAGAAATGTTGCAGCAGTTACCTGCTGTGTTGAAACAAGGTGGTCGTGCGGCCATCATCACTTTTCATTCATTAGAAGATAGGTTGGTAAAAAATTTTTTCCGCCAAGGCAGTTTCGACGAAGTGCCCGATAACCCCTTCATGTCTGAAACGAAAGCTGATGTGTTTAAAATAATAACAAAGAAACCCATCACTGCAAATGATGATGAGTTGAAAAAAAATACAAGAAGCCGAAGTGCAAAGTTGAGAGTAGTGGAAAAGTTATAAGTGATGAATGATGAGTGAATGTTGAAGTGTGCGACGCAACAGGCGATGCCATGAAAAACTAAAGCCGGTAACAAAAAAATAAATGTCAGAAGAAACAACAAATACGATTTCAAAAAATCCGTTGAAAAAATTATTTCGCTATCAATGGATAACAGGTAACATGAATTTCTTTTTGTTTCTGAGTGTGCTGGCTGTGTTATATATCGCAAATGGTCATACGGCCGATAAAACCATTCGCAATATTAATAAAACACAAAACGAAATAAAAGAATTGCAATACGAATATAAAACACTGAAAAGTGAAGTGATGTTCAAGAGCGAAGAAGGTCAGGTGCTGAAAGCCGCAGAACCATTGGGTTTGAAGATAAGCAGAGAAGCGCCTCAAAGATTAAAATTAGCAAAGAATTGAAATAGTTTTTTGAAAGAATGGATGTAAAACGCGACATATTATGGAGAGTGTATCTGAGCTACCTGGCAGTAGTTGCGATAGGTGTTTTGATTTTAGCGAAAGCGTTCATCATTCAGCAGGTAGAAGGAAAACATTGGCGCAGCATGAGTGATAGCCTGCATCAAAAAATTGAAGAAACAGAAGCAGATCGAGGAACGATTTACAGCGAAGATGGGCAGATGTTGAGCACGAGCGTTCCGCAGTTTGACATATACATTGATTTTGAAGCAGAAGGTTTAATAGAAAAAAACGGCAAAAGATTTAAAGACAATATTGATTCATTGAGTTATAGTCTGGCAAATCTTTTTAAAGATCAATCTGAAGGTGAGTATAAAAAAATATTAGCAGAAGGATATAAAAATAAAGACAGGTATTATTTATTAAGAAAAAATATTTCGTACAGAGAATATCAACAATTAAAAACATTTCCATTGGTACGATTAGGAAAAAATAAAAGTGGGTTTATTGCGATGGATAAAAGCAAACGCTTGAATCCATACAATATGCTTGCATTCAGGACCATTGGATTGGCAAGAGATTCGTTTAAAGTTGGTTTGGAATTAACGTATGATAGTTTATTAAAAGGAAAAAATGGCAGCAGATTAGTGCGCTACATTGCAGGCGGGGTGAGCGTCCCTGTAGAAGAAGGTTTTGAAACTGATGCGGAAAACGGAAAAGATATTGTAACAACCATCGATGTTCTTATCCAGGAAATCACAGAGAATGCATTGATGAAAATGATGATCCAAAATGAGGCCGAACATGGTTGTGCAATTGTGATGGAAACAAAAACGGGAAAGATAAAAGCCATCGCCAATCTTGGAAAAAGAAATAGCGGCAATTATTTTGAAGATTATAATTATGCGATCAATCCATCGGAGCCCGGATCAACTTTCAAATTAGCCACGATGATGTCGTTGTTGGGCGATAAAAAAGTTTCATTAAATAATACGGTTAATCTCGAAGGTGGTACCTGGCAAATAAATGGAAGAAAAGTTTTTGACAGCGAAAAACATGGTCGTTATGATGTTACAGTAAAACAGGCATTCGAATTAAGTTCTAATGTAGGTATGGCAAAATTAGTTTGGAACAGTTATGGCAATAACCCCAATCAATTTATTCGCGATTTGCATCGCATACACTTAGATACTTTAACAGGTATTGATTTAAAAGGCGAACGAAATGCAGTGATCTATAAACCGGGAACAAAATACTGGAGCTCTACAACATTGCCCTGGATGGCATTTGGTTACAATATTGCCATCACGCCATTGCAAACAATTACACTTTACAATGCCGTTGCCAATAACGGGAAAATGATGCGACCATATTTAGTGAGCTCTGTGAAAGAAGAAGGCGAATTGATAAAAGAGATTGACCCAAAAGTAATTGATGAAAAAATTTGCAGCGATCAAACACTGCAACAATTAAAAGAATGTCTGGAAGGTGTTTGTACCGAAGGAACGGCGAAAGAAATTTTTAAAAATTCGACTTACAAAGTTGCAGGTAAAACGGGAACAGCTTTAGTGGCCAATGATAATAAAGGATATGCCGATGAAATTTTTCAATCATCATTTGCAGGATATTTTCCTGCCGATGATCCGCAATACACCATTTTGGTTGTGATAAAAAATAAGCCGCATGCTTTAAATCATTATGGTGCAAGCGTTGCAGGACCTGTGTTTAAAGAGATCGCCGACAGATTATATCTGACTTATGTTCATCAAAATAATTACACCAATTACTCTTCGAATAAAAAAGACAGCAGCAGTTTTAATTATGTTGGATCGAAAGATGAGTTGAAATTTTTAATGAAAACAATGCAGCTGCATTATAATGATTCAACCTCTCTTACAAGTGATTGGGTTAATATAAATAGTAACAAAGGCAACATTGCTTTAAATAACAGAAAAATAAATACCAATACAATGCCTTTGTTAAAAGGGATGGGATTGAAAGATGCTGTGTACCTGTGTGAAAATATCGGATTGAAATTAATTGTAAAAGGAAAAGGTAAAGTAGAAGATCAATCGATTGTTGCAGGAACACCAATTGCAAAAGGACAGATCATAAATATTTTATTGAATTAATATTTTGAAAAAGTTACAGGACATATTATACAAAGTTCATCTCGAACAAGTGCAGGGCAGCACTAATGTTGATGTGAAAGATGTGCAGATAGATTCTCGCAATGTAAGTGAAGGAACTTTGTTTGTTGCCATTCGCGGCGAAAAAACAGATGGTCACCAATTCATTAATAAAGCAATAGCATCAGGTGCCAGAACGGTTTTGTGTGAGACAATGCCTGCCGAATTTGTTGAAGGTGTTACTTATGTTCAGGTAAATAATACACACGAAGCTGTTGCATACATTGCTAATAATTTTTACGATGAACCATCAGCAAAAATAAAATTGGTTGGTGTTACCGGAACAAACGGTAAAACAACTATTGCAACTGTTCTTTTTAAACTGTTTACAAAATTGGGTTACAAATGCGGATTGATAAGCACCGTGCAAAATCAAATCGCTGATGATGTGATCCCGTCAACACACACAACACCGGATGCAATTAATTTAAATGCATTATTAAAACAAATGGTTGATGAAAATTGCACGCATGTTTTTATGGAATGCAGCAGTCATGCCATTCATCAGCATCGCATTACGGGTTTGCATTTTGCAGGAGGTGTGTTCAGCAACATCACTCACGATCATCTGGATTATCACAAAACATTTGATGAGTATATCAGAGTGAAGAAAAGTTTCTTCGATTCATTATCATCCTCTGCATTTGCCATTTCAAATCGTGATGATAAACGCGGCGAAGTGATGCTGCAAAATTGCAATGCAAAAAAATATTTCTACAGTTTAAAAACTGTTGCAGATTTCAAAGGGAAAATTTTAGACAATGCACTTACAGGTTTGCAAATGCTGGTGAACGATACTGAAGTGCATTTTAGATTGATTGGTGAGTTCAATGCGTACAACCTGCTCGCAGTCTATGCTGCAGCCATTTGTTTGAATGAAAATAAAGAAGAAGTATTAACTGCTTTGAGTTTATTAACAGGAGCTGAAGGAAGATTTGATTATATCATCAGCAAAGAATTAGTTATTGGAATTGTTGATTATGCGCATACACCAGACGCATTGGAAAATGTTTTATCAACCATAAAAAAATTGCGCAAAGGTCACGAGCAAATTATAACAGTTGTAGGATGTGGCGGCGACAGAGATAAAACAAAACGTCCAGTGATGGCGCAAACTGCTTGCGATCTGAGTGATAAAGTAATATTCACGAGCGATAATCCGAGAACCGAAGATGCTAATCAGATTTTGCTGGATATGGAAGTTGGATTAAGCAGCTCGGCAAAAAGAAAACACATTTCAATTGTTGACAGAAAAGAAGCAATTAAAGAAGCGGTGAGTTTGGCAAAGGGTGAGGACATCATTTTAGTTGCCGGAAAAGGTCACGAAAAATATCAGGATATCAACGGTGTGAAATATCCTTTTGATGATAAAGAAGTTTTAAAAGAAATGTTTGAATTATTGAAGAAGTAGATCATAGGTGATAGGAGATGGGTCATAGTAAATGCATGACCCATAAGCCATGAACCATTAACCAAAGTATATGCTATACTATTTTTTTACATGGTTGCAAGAACAATATAATTTTCCGGGAGCAGGATTATTTCAATTCCTGACTTTCAGGATTGCAATGGCAATTGTTTTGTCGTTGCTGATCGCAACAATTTATGGTAAGCGTTTAATTCTTCTATTGCAAAGAAAACAAATCGGTGAAACCGTTCGTGAGCTTGGGTTACAGGGCGAGCAACAAAAGAAAGGAACACCAACAATGGGTGGTATCATCATCCTGCTGAGCATTTTGATTCCAACATTATTGTTTGCCAATTTGCATAAAGTGTATATCCGTTTAATGATCCTTTGCACTATATGGTTGGGCATTATCGGATTCCTGGATGATTATTTTAAAATAAGAGCAAGAAAAGCGGCACAACAAAAAGGACATGCTTATAAAAAAAGCGACAGTGATGGATTAGCAGGCCTTTCAAAAATAATTGGACAGGTTGGCTTGGGAATTATCATCGGCGTTACACTTTATTTCAGTGAAGCTGTAACGGTTGAAAGAGAAATCATTTCAAAAGATGCACATGCTTATTTGCAGAAAGGAGAAAAGCTTGCAAAAGATTCAAACATTGTTGTAAGAACAAATAATGGAACGACTCATTTTTTCAGAAAAGTAAAAACACCTATCACTACTATTCCGTTTGTGAAAAATCATGAATTTAATTATGCCCGCTTAATCAGTTGGATGGGCCCTGATGCCGAAAAATATACATGGATCATTTATATTTTGATCGTAACGTTTATCATCACTGCAGTTAGCAACGGTGCAAATCTTACCGACGGGATTGATGGATTGGCTGCAGGCGTGAGTGCCATTATTGGCGCGGGTTTGGGCATATTTATTTATGTAAGCGGCAACTACATTTTTGCCGATTATTTAAACATCATGTACATACCAAATCTTGGCGAGCTCTCCATTTTTGTGGGTGCATTTGTTGGTGCATGTATCGGCTTCCTGTGGTACAACACTTATCCGGCTCAGGTTTTCATGGGCGATACCGGAAGCCTGGCCATTGGCGGCATCATTGCATCGTTGGCAATAATTGTTAGAAAAGAATTATTGATACCCATTTTTTGCGGCGTGTTTTTGGTTGAATTATTAAGTGTGATGATTCAGGTAAGTTATTTCAAATACACGAAGAAAAAATTTGGAGAAGGCAGAAGGATTTTTTTAATGAGCCCGTTACATCATCATTATCAGAAAAAAGGTTTTCACGAAAATAAAATTGCATTGCGATTTTGGATCATCACTATTTTATTGATGGTGGCAAGTATAATAACGTTGAAGATCAGATAAGCAACCCCTAACCCCTAAAAGAGGAGTTGAGATTGCTGAAAAAAGAACAGAACGTACAAGTGTGCCCTTCTTCCACTGGAAGAAGCGAAGGCAACAGGCGATGACATGAAAAACAAAAATTGGTAACAAAAAAAATGAAACACAGATTAGTAATACTTGGCGGCGGTGAAAGTGGTGTTGGTGCTGCATTGCTTGGGAAACAAAAAGGTTATGATGTGTTTGTGAGCGATGGTGGTGTGATAAAAGAAAAATATAAAAAAGAGCTCTTTGAAAATGAAATTGAATTTGAGGAAGGCGTACATACCGCAGAAAAAATTTTGAATGCTGATGAAGTGATGAAGAGTCCGGGTATTCCTGAAAAAAATGAATTAGTGAAAATGATCCGTTCAAAAGGAATTGATGTGATCTCTGAAATTGAGCTGGCGTACAGGTTTAAGGGCGATAGTAAAATAATTGCCATCACCGGAAGCAACGGAAAAAGTACAACAACTGCATTAACGCATCACATTTTGGAAACAGCGGGATTGAGTTGCGCATTGGTTGGAAACATTGGTTACTCGTTTGCAAAACAAGTGGCAGAAGATCCGAAAGATTGGTATGTAGCCGAGATCAGTTCATTTCAATTAGATGATATAAAAAATTTCAGAGCTGATGTTGCAATGTTGTTAAACATTACTGAAGATCATCTCGACAGATATGAATACAATTTTCAAAACTATATCAACAGCAAGTTTAAAATTATTAATAACCAAACCATAAACGATTATTTCATTTATAATGATGATGATGAAATAGTCACAAAGAATTTTGATTTACTAACCACCCATACTAACCCATTACCATTCTCTATGAAACATGAAATTAAAAAAGGCGGCTACATCAAAGGCGATCAGATGATGCTCCGTATCCAGGAAGAAAGAGTAAGCATGAGCATTTATGATTTTGCTTTGAAAGGCAAGCACAACAACTACAACACAATGGCAGCCTGCATTGCAGCAACCACTATCGGCATCCGCAAAGAAAAGATCCGCGAAGCTGTGAAAGATTTTCAAAGCCTCGAACACCGGATGGAATTCATTGCATCGGTACGCGGTGTAGAATTTATTAACGACAGTAAAGCAACAAATGTAAACAGCACCTGGTTTGCATTGGAGAGCATGAACAAACCAACTGTTTTGGTTTTGGGTGGCACCGATAAAGGGAACGATTATTCTCTGATCGCCGAATTGGTAAAAGATAAAGTGAAAGCCATTGTTTGCATGGGTGTCGACAACAAAAAAATAATTGCTGCCTTTAAAGACATTGTTCCAACAATTGTTGAAACCAATAGCGCCAAACAAGCAGTGAATGCAAGTTTTAAACTGGCAACAAAAGGTGATGTGGTTTTATTAAGCCCTGCATGTGCAAGTTTCGATTTGTTTAAAAATTATGAAGACAGAGGCAAACAATTTAAAGAGGCAGTAAGAGAATTATAATTGAAAAAATGTTTTGCTTTTTTATAAATAATTAAAACAAATGTTAGAAACCACAGATAAATTATTTTCTCAGATGCCTTCGGTAGAAGGAATGAGAACGCAATTGATGCAACGCACCAAGGGCGATAAATATATCTGGGGTATTGTGATATTGCTTGCAATTATTTCGGTATTGGTGGTGTACAGTGCAACAGGTTCTCTGGCCTATAAAATGAACAGGGGCAACAGCGAAGTGTATCTGTTCAAACAATTGGCGTTTATGATGGTGGGCATGATGGTCATTTATTTTTTACACCGAATCAATTATACCATCTTCTCACGTGTGGCAACCATTTTATTTTTAGTTTCCATTCCGTTATTGATCTATACTTTATTTTTTGGTGCGAAAATCAATGAAGGAAGCAGGTGGATAAAGCTCCCTATCATCAACATGACTTTTCAAACCAGCGATTTTGCCAAGCTTGCTTTATTCATGTATCTCTCAAGAATATTGAGTAAGAAACAGGAAGTGATAAAAGATTTTAAAAAAGGATTTATACCTGCATTGATCCCGGTGGTGTTGATCTGTGCTTTAATCATGCCGGCTAATTTATCGAATGCATTATTAACCGGTGCAACTTCTTTGTTGCTGATGTTCATCGGAAGAATAAGTATCAAACATATTTTATTGCTTGTATTGATCGCAATGATCCCGATCGGATTAATTGTTTCGGTGGCCATGCTTACTTATGATGGAAAGAAAAAAGAAACAACAAACGGTTCTGCAACTTCCGAAAAAATAAAATCATTCGGTCGCTTTGGTACCTGGGTAAAACGTGTGCAGGATTTTAGATATGCAAAAGATGCCGAAGTCCCTTATCAGGTGCAACAGGCAAAAATTGCAATTGCCAATGGAGGAATGTTTGTGGGGTTAGGTCCGGGCAACAGTCGCCAACGAAATTATTTGCCGCAGGCTTACAACGATTTTATTTATTCCATCATCATCGAAGAATATGGTTTGCTGGGCGGCGCATTTATCATATTTATTTATTTGTTGTTTTTATTTCGATGTATCCGGATCTTTAAAAGATGCCCCTATGCATTTGGCGCCTTTCTCGCATTGGGATTGAGTTTCACGCTGGTCATACAAGCCATCGCAAACATGGCAGTCAACGTAAATCTTGTACCGGTAACGGGCGTAACACTGCCATTGGTAAGCATGGGTGGCAGTTCGTTTTTATTTACCTGCGGTGCCATCGGAATTATTTTAAGTGTTGCAAGAAATGTAGAACAGTTGGAAGGAAAAGATATTCAACCTGCGGTTGTAAATAATGCAGGTGCAGAAAATAATAATGTACCAAACGTTAGTGCTGCTATGTAACAGTTGTTGCGTCGCACTCTTCAACGTTTATAACAATACTGAGCAATGAGCGAAAAAATAATTATAGCTGGGGGCGGAACAGGCGGACATATTTTTCCGGCCATTGCCATTGCAAATGCAATAAAAAATTTGCAACCCAACATCGAAATATTATTTGTTGGCGCAAAAGGAAAAATGGAAATGGAAAAAGTTCCGCAGGCAGGTTATAAAATCATTGGGATAGATATTGCCGGTTTTAACAGAAGTTCTTTGATAAAAAATATTGGCTTGCCATTTAAACTCATCAAAAGTTTTTTTCAGGTTCGGCGAATAATTAATTCTTTCAAACCCGTTGCTGTGATTGGTGTTGGCGGTTATTCCAGTTTTCCAGTGTTGAAATATGCGCAATCAAAAAACATTAAAACATTCATTCACGAAAGCAATTCGTTCGCAGGAAAATCAAATATCATGCTTGCCAAAAATGCAACCATGGTTTTTGTAGCGACTGATGGAATGGAGAAATTTTTTCCGAAAGAAAAAATTGTGGTAACAGGAAATCCTGTGAGAA
>JAGWPQ010000729.1 GCA_028877045.1 Bacteroidota bacterium
AAAGTTTTTAAAAGAAGAAAATAGAATTCTGGTTTATTTACCGTAACATTTTTTAATCATGATCTTTATTCAGTTGTCTCAACAATTACAATCACTAAGCGATCTTCTTTTATCGCTGCATGATGAACAGTACGATCATAAGATCGATCATCTCGGCAATGCCAGCATTGGCGGGCACACCAGGCATATCATCGAATTGCTGCAATGTGCTGTGAACGGTTATAAAAGCGGCGAAGTAGATTATTTTAACCGTCGCAGAAACCTTGATCTAGAAACAAACAGGTTGCTGGCACATGCAGCTTTGCAACAACTCCAAAAAGAAATTAAGTTTCCCGATAAGCAATTAAAGTTGTTTACAGTAAAATCGGATGATTCCGATTATGCAACTGTAACAACTTCTTACTATCGCGAAATAGTGTATAATGCTGAGCATGCCATTCATCACCTGGCATTGATCAAAGTGGCTTTACTCGAAATGAATTTGAATATTGTTGATGAAAATTTTGGAATGGCCTATTCAACCATCCAATACAAAGCATCGTTAAGTAATGCGTGAAAACAATAAATTTTGATTTATGTGCACAGTGCTTTTTATACCGCAGAATGATAAATTGTTTTTTGCTTCACTTCGTGATGAAAACCCAAAAAGGCCGCAGGCAATTGCGCCCGAAATTTATACAATTGATGATATTAATTTTTTATCGCCAAAAGATGCAATGGCCGGCGGCACCTGGATCGGAATTACCGAATTTAAAAAAGTAATTATTTTATTGAACGGCGGTTTCGAAAATCATCATAAAAAAAATAATTATTTAAAAAGTCGCGGATTGATTGTATCAGATCTATTGATCTCTGCTAACCCTGTTGCAGATTGGCTTTCAATGGATCTGTCATCGATTGAACCTTTCACATTAATAGTATGGAGCGGGAAAAATTTATTTCAGTTGGTATGGGATGGAATAAAAAAACATAAGATCGAATTAGATGATTCGGTTCCCTACCTGTGGTCTTCATCAACTTTATACAACAGTACAATAAAAAAAGTCCGCGAAAAACTTTTTAAAGATTGGATCGCAACTCATCCATCTGTTTCAAAATTAACTGTACTCGATTTTTTCAGGTCTTTCACCGAAAACGAAAACGGATTTATCATGCACCGGAATGAAAATTTAAAAACAGTCAGTTATTCGTTTATCGAACTGAATGAAGAAAATTCGGCTGTGATGGATTACTACGATTTTTTAAATCATCAACATAGTTCTAAAACCATTGGTATAACCACGAAAAATAAATCGTTGCATCAGGCATAATAAGTTATCTATACAAAATGTATCACCGTTTCAGAAGATTGTATATTAAATTATTTCACTGGGAATACTGGCCCATGTGGGCGGTCTATTTTCCTGTAAGTTTTTATTATGCATATCTGTCGGTCAGGGCAAGATCATTATTTTTCTTTTCTGCATCCAATCCAACTATCGAAACAGGCGGCATGTTTTTCGAAAGCAAATGGAAAATTTTTCAATTGCTTCCGAAAGAATATTTTCCTTCAACTATTTTTATTGATGAATCGGATAGTTTTGATTTGATTGAACAAAAAATGAAAGATGCTTCAATATCTTTTCCTGTTATTGCAAAACCCGACAGGGGCGAAAGGGGATGGATGGTAAAAAAAATAAATTCTGTTTCT
This sequence comes from Bacteroidota bacterium, assembly GCA_028877045.1. Classification (GTDB taxonomy): domain Bacteria; phylum Bacteroidota; class Bacteroidia; order Chitinophagales; family Chitinophagaceae; genus CAIQDX01. Next base: position 1,691 of record JAGWPQ010000729.1, read on the forward strand.
GAACTGGAAGCATATCATCGCTCTGCAAAAATTTCTTTCCTGATACAATCCTATATTGATCATCCTTTGGAGTTCAGTATATTTTATTACCGTCATCCCAATAACGAAAATGGGATCATCAGCTCTGTAACGTTTAAAAAATTATTGACCGTAACAGGCGATGGTGTTTCGACTGTGGACGAATTGATTAAAAAAAATAGCAGGGCATTTTTGCAATACAAAAAATTAAAACAAAATAAGCAGATTGATTTTGATCGCATTTTAAAACGCGACGAAACAGAAGTGTTGGTTCCTTATGGCAATCATGTCCGGGGTGCGATGTTCCTGGATTATAACCATATCATCGATAAAAATCTGATCGAAACATTTAATTCCATCAGCAAAAAAATAAAAGGTTTTTATTTCGGAAGATTTGATCTGCGGTGCACCAGCATTGAAGATCTGAAGCAGGGCAAAAATATTTCTATTCTTGAATTGAATGGCGCCGGTGCTGAGCCTGCACATATTTACGATCCGGGTTTTTCGTTTTTCAAAGCGCAATTGGTTTTGGCTAAACATTATAAAATGATGTTCCGGGCGGCATCTGAAAATAAAAAAAGAGGTGTTGAGTTTATGACCTATCAATTATATCGGACAACTAAAAAAATGGAAAAAGCATATAAACAAAAAGCGAGTCTGGTTTAAGTTTCATCTTTTTAATAAAATAAATCTCTTCTTTTGTCTGTTTAAACAGTTTTAATTTCTTTTGAATAAATTGCATCCATGTTACTCAGGAACAAAAAAATATTATTGGGCATTACAGGCAGCATCGCTGCATATAAATCCATTTTGCTGATACGGTTATTGGTTAAAGCTGGTGCAGAAGTAAAAGTTATTATGACTGCGGCTGCAAAAAATTTTGTATCGCCGTTGGTTATTTCAACTTTGTCGAAAAATAAAGTTTATATTGATTGGCAAGACAATCATGAATGGAATAATCATGTGGAACTGGGGCGATGGGCCGATGTTTTTTTGATTGCACCCTTAAGTTGTAACACATTGGCAAAAATGGCCAACGGCAATTGCGATAATTTATTATTGGCAGTGTATTTATCGGCAACATGCCCGGTTGCAGTGGCACCGGCAATGGATGAAGACATGTGGCATCATCCTTCTGCAAAAAAAAATATTGCACAGATAAAAGAATTTGGAATTAATGTGATGCAGGTAGCGAATGGTGAATTGGCCAGCGGACTTTTTGGTGAAGGAAGAATGGCAGAGCCTGAAGATATCTTTAATTTTTTAGTTGAAAATTATTTTCGTTCAACAATTCTTAAAGGGAAAAAAGTTTTGGTTTCTGCGGGGCCGACTTATGAAGCCATCGACCCTGTTAGATTTATTGGCAATCGATCTTCGGGCAAAATGGGATTTGCCATTGCAAAAACTTTTTATTTGCAGGGAGCCGATGTTGTTTTGGTAACCGGCCCAACACACGAAACAGTTTCTTACAATGGAATAAAAATAATTCATGTTGAAAGTGCGAACGATATGTTTGATGCCTGCACAACAAACATAGATGCAAATATTATTGTGATGTGCGCTGCCGTTGCAGATTATACTCCTGCTGTTGTTGCCGATCAAAAAATAAAAAAGCAAGACGATCTGTTTCAATTATCGCTTGCAAAAACAAAAGACGTTTTAAAATACCTCGGCTCTATAAAAAAACAAGGACAATATCTGGCAGGCTTTGCTTTGGAAACAGAGAACGAACTTGCAAATGCTACAAAAAAATTAAAAGAAAAAAATGCCGACTGTATCATACTTAATTCTTTGAATGATGAAGGTGCAGGCTTTACCAAAGACACCAACAAGATCAGTATCATCAATGCGAAAGAAACTGTTTCGTTCGAACTTTCATCCAAAAAAGAAGCCGCCGAAAATATTGTTGAATATATAATCAATCAGGTTGCGAAATAAAATGAAAGAAGGAAATCTTTTTTCTTTCTTTCATTTTATTTACATAATTATTGTTTCGGTCTTTAAAACATTGGAAGCTGTTCTTATTTTTACATCAGGCTGTCCGCCGCCAACCGTTACTTCAAATTTTCCGGGAACAATTACTCGTTTATTATCATCATTGATAATAGAGAATGCATCAGGTTTTATAGATAGGTTAACTGTTTTTGTTTCACCTGCTTTGATATAAATTCTTTTAAAAGCTTTTAATGCCCGAATAGGGATATGACCTGTTGATGTTTTGTTTGAAACGTACACCTGCACTACTTCATCGCCCGAAACTTTTCCTATATTTTTTACATCAACAGAAAATTTTACTTCGCTACCTGCTTTGTTTTGATGATTGATCTTTAAATTATCGTAATGAAAATTTGTATAACTCAATCCATAACCAAAAGGATAAATAACATTGCCTTTAAAATACCGATATGTTTGAGTGGTCATGTTGTATTCATCAAAAGAAGGGAGATCATTTACCGATGAATAAAAAGTTACGGGCAATCTTCCCGCAGGGTTATAATCGCCAAACAAAACGTCTGCAATAGCCGTACCTGCTGCTTGTCCGGGATACCATGTTTCGATGATGGCAGGAATATTTTTATTTTCCCAATTAATTGATAGAGCACTTCCGTTCAATAAAACCAAAACAACCGGTTTGCCTAACGATTTAATTTCTTTGATCAATGCTTCCTGATTTGAAGGCAGATCGAGTTTTGTTCTGTCGCCGCCTTTAAAACCATCAATGGCAACATTCATTTCTTCTCCTTCCAGATTTGGCGAAAGTCCCATGAACATTATAACAACATCTGATTCTTTAGCAACCTGAATTGCTTTTTGTTTTATTTTTTCGATTGAATCTTTTTTTATGGATGATAATCCTTCGGCCAGTTCGCAACCCTGTGCATACAAAATTTTTGAATGAATTAATTTTTCACGAATACCTCGTAGTGGTGTGATGGGATCGGATGGAGTACCGTTGTAATTTCCCAATAACATGGTTGCTTCATCGGCATTGGGTCCAATCACAGCAACTGTTTTTATATTTTTATTCAGCGGTAATAAATTATTTTCATTTTTTAAAAGAACGATCGATTTATGTGCAGCTTCCAATGCCAATTGATGATGTTCTTTATTGTCAACAACACTGTACGGAATTTTTGTGTACTTCACCATTTCGGGCGGATCGAACATTCCTAATTTAAAGCGTGCAGTAAATAATCTTTTTAGTGCAACATCAATTTCAGCTTCCGTAATTAATTTATTGGCAACTGCTTCTTTTAAATGTTTGTAAGTTGATAAACATTCCAGATCGCAACCCGATTTTACAGCCAGTGCGGCAGCCTCTGCAGGTGTTTCAACAATTTTATGCCGCTCGTAAATATCATCGATGGCACCGCAATCAGAAACAACATAACCTTTAAAATTCCATTCGTTCCGCAGGATTTCTGTAAGCAAGTGATTGCTTCCGCAACATGCTTCGCCATTTAAACGATTGTATGCACACATTACCGAATAGGCTTTTCCTTCTTTAATTCCCATTTCAAATTGTGGCAGATAAGTTTCGCGAAAATCTTTTTCATCGATCTTTGCATCGAATGTGTGGCGCGAAGATTCGGGTCCGCTATGCACCGCAAAATGTTTAACTGTGGCAATTGTTTTAAAATATTTTGGATCATCGCCTTGTAATCCTTTTATAAATTCAACAGCTAATCTTCCTGTCAAATAAGGATCTTCACCATAAGTTTCCTGTCCTCTTCCCCAACGCGGATCACGAAAAATATTTATGTTGGGTGACCAGAAAGTTAATCCTTCGTAAATCGACCTTTCACCTTTTCGTACAAACTCGTGATGCTTTGCTCTTGCTTCATCCGATATGGCTGTTGAGACTTTCAACATCATATTTTCATCCCATGTTGCACCCAAGCCAATGGCTTGCGGGAAAACTGTTGCCAATCCTGCACGTGCAACGCCATGCAAACATTCGTTCCACCAATTGTATTGCGGAATATGTAATCGTTCAATAGCCGGCGCATCATTCATCATCTGACTGATCTTTTCATCCAACATCATTCGGCCAACTAAGTCATTAACTCTTGTTTCAATAGACAGATCGGGATCAAGAAAAGGAAATGGATAATCTTTTTTTGGTTTGAAAGAAACTAACACGATCACAGCGATAATTGTTAGGAAAATTTTTATTTTGGTTATATTCATAAAATGATTTTTTGTAACTGTAATAGAACGTAAAACTAAATTGTTTTGCCAATAATTTGAAGCAAAAGATATTGTTTCCAAAACCTGGTACGTAGAAAAATGATTTTTTTTGCAGGAATTTTCATTCTAAAAAAAATAAGTGTTAATATTACACTTGTAATTTTCCTTCTGCTGTTCAACCGGCAGTTCAAAAGTGTATAAAAAATTATCTAATGAAAAAAACATTGCTTAGCCTTTCGACTTTTTTATTTGTATTGATGAGTTACAGTCAGTCATCAATTAAATTAATTGTAAAAGAATCTGATCCCAAGATCATCATCAACAAAAACATTTACGGTCATTTTGCCGAACATCTCGGGCATTGTATTTACGGTGGTTTTTATGTGGGTGATACCAGCAAAATAAAAAACACCAATGGGGTCCGTAATGATATTATTGAGGCATTGAAAAGTTTAAAGATCCCCATCCTGCGATGGCCCGGAGGATGTTTTGCGGATACCTATCATTGGAAAGATGGTATTGGTGAGAAAAGCAAACGTCCTTCGATTGTAAATACCAACTGGGGCAACGTTACTGAAGACAACAGTTTTGGTACACACGATTTTTTAAATATGTGTAAACTGTTGGACTGCGAACCATATCTGTCGGGCAATGTAGGAAGCGGCACTGTGCAGGAATTAGCCGACTGGGTGCAATATGTAAATTTTGATAACAAAAGTCCTATGAGCGACCTGCGAAAGAAAAATGGCCAGCAAGAACCTTGGGGGGTAAAGTTTTGGGGTGTAGGTAATGAAGCATGGGGATGCGGCGGCAATATGAAACCTGAATTTTATGCCGATAAATTCAGAGAGTACACCACTTTCATGAACAATACCAATAAAACCCAACTCTTTAAAATTGCCTCCGGGGCTAGCGGTGGCGATTATAATTGGACAGAAACTTTAATGAAAAATATTCCTGTTGGCATGCTTGACGGCATTGCCATGCACCATTATGCGGTAATTGATTGGCAAAATAAAAGTGATGCAACAGATTTTACAGAGCAGCAATATTTTATTACCATGAAAGAAGCATGGAAGATGGAAGAATTTGTTACAAAACATAGCGCAATCCTAGATAAATACGATCCTAAAAAAAAGGTAGCATTAGTGGTTGATGAATGGGGTGGATGGTATGATGTGGAGAAGGGCACCAATCCCGGCTTCTTGTATCAGCAAAACACCATGCGTGATGCGATGATTGCAGGAATAACACTTAATATTTTTAATAATCATGCCGACCGTGTGCGATTGGCTTGTTTGGCACAATGCGTAAATGTATTGCAGGCAGTTATTTTAACTGATAAAGAAAAAATGATTCTTACGCCAACCTATCATGTAATGGAAATGTACAATGTACATCAGGATGCAAAATTGATTCCTTTAAATGTATCAAAAAGCAATTATGTTTTGGGAAAAGATTCGTTGCAGGCAATTTCTGCTTCTGCTTCAGTTGATGCAAATGGTAAAACCCATATATCACTTGTAAATATCGATGCTTCAAAAGAACAAACTATCAGCATTGATCTTTCTTCCGAAAAATATAAATCAGTAACAGGAAGAATTTTAACTTCTGCAAAATTGCAGGATCACAATTCTTTTGATGAAGAAAATAAAATAAAGCCAGTTATATTTAAAACAGCTTCATTAAAAGGCAGTATTTTAACTGTACAATTGCCGCCGATTTCGGTTGTGGTATTAGAATTAAAATAATTTTTCAGACTGTAATGTTCAAATGAAAACTTTTAAAATAATAGTAAACGTTTTTTTAATTTTTAGTTGTCTGATTAGATCATCGGCTCAGATCGTAGTTAAAGTAAACGAGCCTAAAGCAATCATTCAACCAACCATGTGGGGCATTTTTTTTGAAGA
>JAGWPQ010000730.1 GCA_028877045.1 Bacteroidota bacterium
ACCAATTGCAAATTTGCGAACTGTATATTCTAAAGCCAATGATGTTTTGGCCCTTGGAGCAGATGCTTTCATAAATACCTGTTCTCTGGTACTGTAAAAAGCTTGTTGATCGGAATAATTATCGTTTAGATTAGTTGGGATATTGATCTGATCGATATTGCAATTTTGAATATTGCCTGCAAACAAAACTTTGAGTGATTTATTGCCCCAATGCTTTGTATAATCAATAACATAATCAACTCCTGTATTGGTAGTATTAACAGCATTTACAAAAAAGTTTGCTCCTGCCAATGGAGGATTATTAGATGCTAACGGTCCGGCCAATGCAGGGATCTGAGGACCAAATTGACCTGTCTGTACAATTCGGTTTTGCATTTTTATCAAATAACCATCAACTGTAATGGTAAGGTTTGTAATTGGTTTCCACGCAAATCCCAAACTGTAATTGGTAGAAGTTTCTTGTTTTAATTGAGGAATGCCAACTGCACGGGCAATCGGACTATAATTAGGAACTAATTTTACATATACCAAAGTGGGTACACCATTGATCTTTTGAACATTCGTATTTGTATTACTAAAATTCAGTTGTTGTAATGATGGCGCTCTGAATCCTGTGCTGATTGAACCGCGAAGATTAAAATTATCAGTAACCTTTACCCTTGTTGCCAATTTAAGCGTATTTACAAAACCGAAATCAGAATAATTCTCTAAACGAACAGCACCATCCAATAACCATCCTTTTGTAATATCAATAGCGGCTTCTGCATAACCACCAATATTGGTACGGCTAGCGTCGGCAATATCAAAAGGAGTAAATCCGGGAAATCCTTCAGAACCTGAAGCGAGGTTAACAGTAGCACCAACATTTGGGAAATATCTTGAAAGCGGGCCATAGCCGTATGAATCATTTTCACCAGCGTATAATTTGTATTTTTCATATCTGAACTCAGCACCGAATGATAAGGTCAAACCCTGAGCCACACTTGCAAAACGTTTGCTGATATCAGCATTAGCGGTATTTTGTAAAAAATTGAATCCGCCATCATCGAAGCGTGTTTTGATGTTCGGATATTGATTATTTAATGTTGCATTAAATGTGTTATTACCAAAATAATGGAAATCGTTATAACCAATATTATTACTGATATCCCAATCCCAATTATTTTTTGTTACACCTGAAAATCCTACTGCCAATGATTGATCTTTAATGTACACATCTTCCTGAGGATTGAAAAATACATTATTAGGATCAAAAGCACCATTAGGCGAAGCTGCCACATGCATGATACCCGGAACAAAAATCAAGCTACCGTCAGGATTGGTCGGAAATTTTTGAGGAGCACCGGAAAAATTTCTTGTCCATGCATATACATTGGAATGTTTATAATTCATTCCGCCAAAAGCATAAAACTTAGTATTAGTGCCTGCGATGGGAATTTCTAAATTAAGCATTCCACCACCCGATGTTACAGACCCGTCACCAAAGGCTCTTCTCCATGCATCAGTACCGAGCGCATTTTGATTGGTGGTCCAGTTGGTATCAGGTACTGCTCTGAAAGTCTTTCCCTGATTCATGAAGTTGCCGCCAATATTTAAGAAGCCGCCATTCTTGCCGATCTTAAAACCATAGTCCGCACTTGCAGTAAAGGTCTTTCCGTCAATTTGAGTACCTGTATAATACTGGCTTGGATCTACATTGTTTAGTGTATTGTATTTGTGATCGTAGTACCCGCTTTCACCAATAGCGAAGTTCAATTTGTTTACATCTTTTTTCAAAACAATATTCATAACGCCTGCAATGGCATCCGATCCATATTGAGCCGAAGCACCGTCACGCAATATTTCAATGTGATCGATGGATGCTTCCGGTATTGCATTTAGATCGGTACCGCTGTTTCCACGGCCACGTGTTCCCAATTGGTTTACAAAAGCCGACAAGTGACGGCGTTTACCATTCACCAATACTAACGTTTGATCGAAACCGAGTCCACGCAAACTTGCGAAGTCAATAGCATC
>JAGWPQ010000731.1 GCA_028877045.1 Bacteroidota bacterium
ATTCAATGCCGCATAAAGTATCATCTGTAAAAGCTGTAGCGTGTGCCACTGATTGAATGAAATTTCTTTTTTCGTGCAGAAAAATATCTTCATAAGTGATACAGTCAACAAACGGATTATTCACCATATCCATCCAAGTATTTTGCGTGATATAATTTTCATGCAACCCGATCACACAATATTTTTCTAGATAACCATCTTCTTCTGCATACCTGAAAGCGTTTCCACTATGTCGTCCTTCCATCGGCCGGTAATCGGCATGTGCATCTAAATTGATCGCATTGATCTGTGCCAATTCAATTACTCCGGCTTTGTGCCAGCCTTTGGCTGCACCTTTGATACACGGATATGCATTGTTATGTCCGCCACCAATAACGATCGGGAATTTTCTGTTTTGTGTGATAAGATGAATAAGTTGCTCAACTTCATCATCAATGGTATTTACGGCATGGCGATGCGCTTCAACCCTTTCATCAAAATGAGGTGCATTGGCTTCAATCGTTTTTTCAAGTTCCGAAAAATCAAAATGACCCAATAATAAAATTTCACCACCATCAAAAAAATCATTGCTCTGAATATTCAGAAATGATTTTAAAAATGATAACCATGCACTGTCAGCCCCGCCAATTCCCATATTTGCTTTGATGCCGATATCTTCGGGTACACCAACCAAAACAAATTTTGCAGTCGATTGCCGGATAGATGTCTCGATATCATTTGCATTTTCAATCGCCTGCAAACGCTCTCCTACTTTGGTTTCGAAGCGACGGATCTTTGTGACAGATAAAATATCCTGTTTATTATAAATCTTTAAATGTTTCATGATCTGCTAAAATTAGTTCAAGTTAAGAAATCTAAAAATGAAAAACTAAAGAAAGAAAAACTAAAAACTAAAAAAAGAAAAACTAAATCGGTTACTATTTTTATAAACTTGATCTTGCAAAGCTATTGTTGATAAAATATTCAATTCGAGTAATTCGCAAAAATTCGTGTAATAAAAATATTATTAGCTGATAAATTTTCCATCGATCATTACCTTATCAATTAAGTTATCGCCGAAAGCATAAGTAAGGTAGGCTAAAGAAGGAATTGGTTTTGTTAAGATAAGGTTTGCTCTTTTGCCAACGGTGATACTTCCTGCAACATCGCCCAATCCCATGGCATAAGCGCCATTGATGGTTGCAGCATTGATGGCTTCTTCGGGCAACATTTTCATTTGAATGCAACTCATCGAAACAACAATGTTCATGTTACCACTTGGCGATGTACCCGGATTAAAATCAGATGCCAGTGCAATGGCACAACCTGCATCGATTAATTTTCTTGCAGGTTGAAAGGGCATTTGTAAAAAATATGCAGCAGTAGGCAATAATGTGCCGATGGTATTTGATGATGCTAATAATTTTATTTCAGCATCATCAACAGTTTCTAAATGATCAACACTAACGGCGTTTAATTTGGTACCAACAGTTATACCGCCACCGCTAAATTGATTGGCGTGAATTTTTGCTTGCAAACCAAACTG
>JAGWPQ010000732.1 GCA_028877045.1 Bacteroidota bacterium
AATGCTATGTGGCTGCGGTTGCGTCGCACACTTGTACTGATAAATTGCTATGAAACGCCGTTGTTGGTCGCCGACCAACAACAACCAATTATTTTTTATCAACTAAAAAACAAAATACTTCTTTTGGTCCGTGCACACCAACCACTAAAGTTTTTTCAATATCGGCTGTGCGACTTGGCCCTGTTGCCAAAGTAATCAGCGAGGGAAGATTATTTTTATATTTTTCGTTCACTATTTTCAAACCGTCTTTAATATCGTACACCAATTGATCGCTGTATGCAATACAAATATGAACAGGTGCATAAACACTGGTGGTGCGGCCACTTTCAGATGCACTGCTCAGTAAAATACTTCCAGTGCGGGCAATTAATAATTCGCAGGTAGTAATCGAAGCATCGCAGGTTTTAAGATCGGTGGCGTTGCAATTATCAAAACCGCTTGCTGATAAATTTTGTTTTAAAGCATCTTCAACACAATAAATGTTTTCCCATTTTCTGGCAGCGATCAATGTGTTGAGTTGTTGTACCAATTCTTTTTCATCGAAGCAAAAAGAAAATCTTCCCAGCAATCCGGTAAAATTTTCAGCAAATTCTATTTCCAGTTCTTTTGCCGATGGCTGAAATAAATTATCATTTCCCTCGCTTTGCGGAAACGGAACAGGCACCGGATGAGCCAGTGCCTGCCTTATTTTTTTTAAAATATTTTCTTTTGCTGTATTTGCCATTGCATCACAATTACAGATGATTTATTTTTATTTAGAACACCAATTGTATCATCAATAATTAATTAAATTATTTCAGCCGGCGGTACACCGCCAATTGGATCGGGTTCTATATCTTCTAAAATTTTCTTTTCTTCAAACGGGCGTTTACCAATCAACGATTCAACATCACTTTTATGCAGCACTTCTTTGTCTAACAATTCTTTCGCCAATAGTTCTACTTCAGGTTTTTTCTCAGTTAATAATTTAATGGTACGTTGATAGGCTTCATCAATAATTCCTCTCACTTCTTCATCAATCATTTTACCTGTTTCTTCGCTGTAAGGTTTGGTAAATGTTTGTTCCTGCTGAGGATCGTAAAAACTTACATTACCGATTTTATCATTCATGCCATAAGCAGTAACCATGCTGTAAGCGATACGTGTAATTTGTTGCAGATCGTTTGATGCACCGGTAGAAATTTTACCGAAGAAAATTTGTTCGGCAGCACGTCCACCCAAGGTCATACAGATCTGATCCATCAACTGATCGGTATTGTATAAGTATTGTTCTTTTGGTGTGTACTGCGCGTAACCCAATGCAGCCGTTCCTCTTGGAACAATGGTAACTTTTAATAATGGATAAGCATGCTCTAAAAACCATCCACAAATGGCGTGGCCTGCTTCGTGATATGCAATTACTTCTTTTTCGTAAGGAGCAATGATCTTATTTTTCTTTTCCAATCCGCCGATCACACGATCAATGGCATCCTGAAAATCGCTCATGTCAACGGCAACTTTATCTTTACGTGCTGCGATCAAAGCGGCTTCGTTACAAACATTGGCAATATCGGCACCGGCAAAACCAGGTGTTTGTTCGGCCAATTTATAAATGTCTAAAGTTTCTGAAACTTTGATAGGCATCAGATGTACTTTAAAAATTGCTTCACGACCTTTTACATCTGGTTTATCGATTGATATCTGACGATCAAATCTTCCGGGTCTTAATAGCGCACTATCCAACACATCAGGTCTGTTGGTTGCAGCCAGAATAATAATTCCGGTATCGCCGCCAAAACCATCCATCTCAACCAATAATTGATTTAAAGTATTTTCTCTTTCATCATTACTCATGATAGCATTTCTTCCACGAGCACGGCCAATGGCATCGATCTCATCAATAAAAATGATACACGGTGCTTTTTCTCTGGCTTGTTTAAACAGATCACGAACGCGACTTGCACCCACACCCACAAACATTTCTACAAAATCACTTCCGCTTAAGCTGAAGAATGGAACCTGCGCTTCGCCGGCCATTGCTTTTGCTAATAATGTTTTACCTGTTCCCGGAGGACCTATCAGCAAAGCACCTTTCGGAATTTTACCACCAAGCGCCGTATATTTTTTTGGATTTTTTAAGAAGTCAACAATTTCCATCACTTCTACTTTTGCTTCATCCAATCCTGCCACATCAGTGAATGTGATATTTACTTTGGCGCTCTTATCAAATAATGTTGCTTTAGATTTTCCGATATTAAAAATACCGCCGGGGCCACCGCCGCCACCGGGACCGCCACCGCCCATTTTACGCATTAATAAGATCCATAAACCAACAATAACGATCATTGAAATAATAGTGCTGACAATAGGGCCGCTGAAAAAATCGGAATCTTCTTTAGGATAAGTTGGAATTTGTGCAACAGTTGGATTTGCTTTATAAAAGTCTTTCATCCCGTCATCAAACACTTTCCAGTCGGTTACTTTAAACTGAAATAAAGGAATACCTTTTACTTTAGCAGGATCTAATTTTACTTTTAAAACTCTTTCATAATAAGGTTTTACAATACTGTCGGCTTTAATGTAAACCTTTACCACTCCTCTGTTGGTGATAAGGTCTAATTTCTCAACATCACCTTTTGCGATCATGTTTTGTTTTACATCCTGTTCAGAAACGGGAGAGGTCTCGGGAGTAAATTTTCCCCATTGCGATACGCCCAATAATGTGGCTGCAATTATTAAATAGATCCAGTAAATACTGAATTTTGGAGTTTTACGCGAAGGTTTTTCATCACTACCATTGGTGAAAGGAAATTTTGGTTTGTTATCTTCTTGTGCCATAAATCAATTACTTCAATTAATAATTTTTCTGTTGAACAGAATTTCAATTTTTATTTTAATCATCATGCCCCGTAGCAGGTGCATCGTTCCACATTTCTTCTAATCTGTAAAATTTTCTTGCATCGGGTTGCATCACGTGTACCACAATATTTATATAATCTATCAAAACCCAATGCAGAGCTTGTTTTCCTTCATGTTTATAAGGAGCTTCATCGCAATTCAGTCTCACCTGTTCTTCTATAAAATCGCTGATGGCACGAACCTGCGTTGTACTTGTTGCCTGACAAATAATAAAAAAATCTGCAACAGCTTCGGGGATTTTACGAAGATCCAAACTTACCAATTGCTCACCCTTTTTATCTTGAATTGCTTTGATAATAGTTTTAAAAATTTTCGAACTGCGCGTCAGCCTTGTAACGGTATTTTTCTTACGGCTGTTTAAAACGGAAAGCGTTGTCAATAATTAATCGAATTTGTTGTGAAATAATTTTTTTTACACGCTTGAAGTACTTTACTCAACTTTAGTTGTGTCACTCACTTCAACTTTCTTTTTTCTACCCGGCTTTTATAAAAGGGGTTAATTTTTCATCATTAACCAATCATAAGATACCAAGCTTCATATATCTTCGTCAAAAGTAATAATTCTTTGCCATCATCCTCAACCATAAATACAATCGGTTATCCATTCATAGAATTAGATGCGGTTGATAGTACCAATAACTATGCCTTTGACAAGTTACAGGCAAATTTGGCTGCACATGGTACTGCATTCTTTGCCCATGCACAAACCGCAGGAAAGGGACAGCGCGGTAAGGTTTGGAATACAGAAAAAGGCAGTAATATCATACTATCTGTAATACTCGATACATCTTTTATATCAATACATCAGCAGTTTTTACTGAGTGTTGCCGTTGCTTTAGGTACCTACGATTTTTACAGTAAATATGCCGACAATGAAACCAAAATTAAATGGCCAAATGATATTTATTGGCGTGACAGTAAGGCAGGCGGCATTTTAATTGAGTCCAACATTAAAACAAATTCGTCAGGCGGCAAGGTCTGGAAATGGGCAGTTGTTGGTTTAGGAATTAACATTAATCAAACAAATTTTCCTAAACATTTAGTCAATCCTGTTTCATTAAAGAAAATAACTGGCAAAAATTATAACCCCATTTTATTGGCAAATGAATTATGTGATTGTTTACAAAAACGTTTTGGTGAATTAAAAAAAGGTTCTTTTAAAAAGCAATTAAAAGAGTATAATTCACATTTGTACAAACTGCATCAGCCCGTTCGTTTAAAAAAGAAAAATGTTTCTTTTAATTGCGTGATCGAAGGCGTAAATGCCAATGGTGAATTAATGGTAAGCGGTGCTTCACAAGAAAGTTTTGTTTGGGGAGAAGTGGAATGGCAATTAAAATAATTTGTCGATCTGTTTTGCCAATTGATGATCTTTCTCTGTTACAATATCTCCGGCACTATGTGTATTCAACCAGATTTCTACCTGATTATAAACGTTGGTCCATAAAGGATGATGATCCATTTTTTCTGCTTCGATCGCCACTCTTGTCATAAAAGCAAATGCCTCCGAAAAATTTTTAAACTCAAATTTTTTGTAGAGCGTATTGTTTTGTTCTATCCACATAATTTTATTTTTAATGAACATTTAAAAAACCATATTCCCTTTTGTCTTTATTTGCTCGTTTGTTAATTCGGCCACCAACTGAACACCATTGATCGATTTGATGGCCTGCTTGATCCAGTTACATTTTTCATCATTAACCAAATCGCCTTTCATCAACCATAAAAAATCCATGTGTTTAAACTCGGGCAATAAATATTCGCCGTCGCACTGATTGTGGTAGAGATAATGAATTAAAAAACTGTTGGGTTCTTGCGATTGATAAATATTGAAATAATAACTGCGGTCTTTTTTCTTCAGATGAATTTCAATATCGGTGTTTAAACGAAAGTCAAAACCAATTAAATTATTCAATTGCCAGCAGAACTGATAATTTTTCAAAGGCGCTGTAATGCCCAGCAGACGTGTTTCTTCGAAGAAATCTTCGTTCAGCAGATCAATATCTAATTTTAGTTTGCTCACAATTAAAATTCAATATTAAATTCTTTCTCTTCGTCTTTTCTTTTAATAACGAGTTTTGTTTTATCGCCTTTTTTAAATTTGCTCAATGCCTGCATGTAACTCATCACATCAACAAATTTATATTCGCCTAACTGCAATAAAACATCTCCGGTCTGCAAGCCAATCCGTTCGGCTAATTTACCACCGCTAACACCATCGATCCTAACGCCTGTGCCGGTATAACCATAATCGGGAATCACACCCAAACTTACTGTAAACTTTGTGCTGCGGCCTGCCTGCGGCTCTCTTGTTTTTGTAAAAACCAATTTTCCTTTTGTATCAGATGCTG
>JAGWPQ010000733.1 GCA_028877045.1 Bacteroidota bacterium
AAAATCATCAATTGATGATGATAAGTCTCTATTAATAAATGAGTAATTTGGAAGATCTTCAGTTAAAGTAAGCATAAATAATGCATCACATTGAGTCCTGGTAAGATTAAATACAGGAATGTTTTTCCATAAAATTTTAGGTAGTTGATGCATTGGTTGGAATTTCAGCAATACTGATTTGTATTGTTGTATTTCTTCTTCAATCTGCATATACCATTCTTTAATCTGCGTTTTTGTAGCTTTATAAACTTCCCCTTGAGATTTAGGATCATTATCAAATTGAGAGGGCAAAGTAGTATCATGCAAGTATTCCATTTCTTTACACATATCCCTTTCAGTATAAGTTGAGAACCCTTCAAATATATGTTCTCTTTTTTTCTCAATTTCTTCTATTAGCGGTAGCAATTCTTTTGCCTCGATACAAAATAATTCTTTGTATGAAGAAAATTCAGAATACTTTTTATAATTTTTGAAAATTTCTTCTTGATCTTTCAGAGTTATTTTTTGATAACAATCAATCCCTCCATGAATTTTGTTGATTCGCTGATTTACCTTATTTATTTCAATCGCTATGGATATCATATTTATTCAAAGAATTTAGTCAGTGCATTTGATAATTCCTTCTTGGCATTATCATTGAACGAATCTAAATATTTTTGTGTTACAGATTGAGTACTATGTCCTAATGCTTCCTGAATTTGTGCAATGCTTGCACCTGAATGTTTCATAATTGTTGCAGCACTATGTCTGGCAAAGTAAGTAGTTACGTTTTTTTCAATGTTAAGAGACATACATATTCGCCTGATATATTTATTGGTATTTTTAATTAATTGCTCAATTTTCCTCATCTGTTCTAAAGGAGTATCATTTTCATCAAGTATAGAAAATAAGTACGCGTCTTTTGCAGCATTTTTTTTATCAGACCACTTTTTAATAATTTTTTTTGCCGGTTCACTTAAGTGGCAGGATATAGTAATTTTATTACCCTGCGATGTTTTCTTTGTTTTTTCGCGAACAAAATGAAGTATGTCGCCATCAACATTACTCCACCTTAGCATCGCAATATCTTTAAAATTTATTCCATTACAAACATAGCTGAAAATCCAAAGATCTTTTGCAAAGTCGATAGGAGTTCCTGGAATAGTTTTATACCTATAAATTGATGATACTTCTTCAGGGGTCAGTGCCTTTTTAATATTTCGACCTGCAGGGATTATATACTTTCTTAATCCAAATGGATAGTTTTCTTCTTTTTTGATTACGCCGATATCAATAGCATAATTAAAAATAGCCCGCAAACTCCGTACATAAATTCCAATTGTTGTGGTTGAATTTCCTTTTTCTAACATCCAATGATGATATTTTTTTAAAAAGTCACTGGTAATATCATAAAGCCCTATTTTTTCATCGAATTCTTTAAAGGAATTTTTGGCTGTCTTATAACTTACAGCCGTTTTATACCGACCTTCAATTTCAAGTTGTTTTACGTAATCATCAAAAAAAACAAACAAATCTTTGGCTTCTTTTATTCTATTGTAATAAGCATCCTCAAACTTTTTAAATGTAAAGACTTTGAGATTATCTATTATATTTTTTACCCTTTCTTTTTCAGTAATGATATTCGCAGCAGCTTCACGATATTTTTTGATTGGCCTTTCTGCAATGCAGTTTGCATATTCCTCTTCCGTGAATTCTAATTTGGTTCTGTATTCATGTTTTTCTCTTAAATATATTACCCTAATAATTAAAGGGTATTTACCATTTTCCTTTTTTCTTACTATCTTTAATATAAATGAAGCTGTTGGTTTCATATCTCAAAACTAAGATATATTGTGAAGCAATTGTGAAACAATTTATGAAAATGGAAGAAAATTCGAGCAAACGTAAATTAATATAATAGTCTATAAATCAATAAAATATGATAATAATTGCGAACCGATGAAAATACTTGAAAAGATAGTATTTATGACTGTTAATCAGAGGGTCTCTGGTTCAAGTCCAGATTCGGGAGCAACTTCAAAATAAAAAACCGTTCTTACATTGTGTTTGAGCGGTTTTTTATTTGAGGAGGTGTCGATGAACAAATTATTTTATTGCATTGTCACTACCATTATCTTTCTTTAATTGCAAAACCTTTTTCGCATTTAATGCACTAACAACTTTCTTCCCCGTTCTTGCTTCCAATTGTTTTCTTGCCACTTTAGCAACTTCTCCACCTTGCTGCGCTACTGTTTTACTTTCTTCAAAAGTTTCGGGATTAACTGCCTGAGAAATATCTTTTGCAGAAGCTTCAGCAAGCATATTCAGGATCAATTCTGTATTGGTCATATTATCCCTGAGATTCTCTTTTTTTAACCCTTTCAGGATTTTATATTCTTTAGTTGTTTTATCAGCCCATGCCTTTGTAATGATGTCGGTAAGCGTTGCAAATTGTGCACCTGCTTTTAAACCCCTGCTTTTCCATTCATCAGTTAGCTCCTTGCGTATTTCAATACTTTTTAAGCGTTGGTTGATCCAGTTTTCGCTATAGCCTAAATGTAAGTATTGTTCTAAAGCCCTGTCGATAGAAAGTTCGGGGTCTTGCATTTCGTCCAATCGTTCAGCGGCAACTTTTGCAAGCCATACTTTAAACGGTTCTGCTTTTGGTGATGGGATAGATTGTATCAACCTGAAAAGCTGCTCTGTATCTGCAACATCTGTTTTGTAAAATTTCCCGTCAGCAGATTGCATTTTCAGTTGGTTACAATTTGTAACCAACTGGCTACCTTCTTTTTTAAGCCGGTTTTTTAGTACTTTCCAATAATTATTCGGATTGGGGCTATCAGTTAAAATCCCGACTACATCAACAATTGAAAAATACCAGATTTCGTTTTCATTGTCCCACACCGTACGCACTTTTTTATCCTCAAAAAGTTTTATGGCATCTTGCTTTTTCATTTCCCACTATTTTATTTTTAACGATCATTCAAATTTAACTTATAAAAAATATTTTATAAAATTATTGTTTGCTGAACACAGCACTTGTGGCCCTTTGCAAGGGGCAACATCAACCCGCAAAAAGATATTTGAAAACTTATATTGGATGGCTTTAGCTGCAAGATCCCATAAGGCAAACCACAGAAGCCCGGGAAACCAATATCATGAAAAGTATTGATCATCATTTTATAT
>JAGWPQ010000001.1 GCA_028877045.1 Bacteroidota bacterium
ACCCACGTTATCCATACACAGTTGCCAATATTGATAGTATAGTAAAGGCAGCTCCGGGGCGCAGTTATGTTGCCGGATATCAAAACTCAGGATATTTTATTCAGAAATATGCTCCGTTGCAGCAATATGTTAATCCAAATGCTCAACCCGAATTAAACTTCCCTAACGATTATATTGAGATTCGTTTGGCCGATGTTTATTTGATGGAGGCCGAAGCTTTGGTACGTGGTGGTGGATCAGCTTCAACTGCTCAATCTTATTTAGACAAAGTAAGAGCAAGAGTTGGATTGCCTTCGGTTCCTGCAACATTGGATAATATTTATAACGAAAGGAAATTAGAACTGGCTACAGAAGGACATCGTTGGTATGATTTGGTTCGTACAGGAAAAGCCGCCTCAGCTTTGGCTTTCAAGGGCTTTACAGCAGGTAAAAATGAGTTGATGCCGATCCCTTTACCCGAATTGAATAATACAAAACTTGTTCAAAACCCAGGATACTAATGAATAAATTAAAATAATATGAAAAAAATACAATTTATATTCAGCTTAGTGTTTATGGTTGTGGCAACAATAAGCTGTACAAAAAAAGACGGCATTGATCAGGACCTGTCATTTTTAAAGACTGCCAGTTCCGGAAATACTGCTAAGATCTTTGATATAAGCACCGATAATTCGGGCAACGTTAAAATCACTCCAACCGGCGAAGGTGTAACTTCTTTTTTGGTGAGTTATGGTCACGGCACAGGGGCAAACGCATCTGCCACAGTTTTGCCGGGAAACAGCACAACGCATTCTTATCCCGAAGGAACTTATACTGTTAGTATAACTTCTACAGATATTGCCGGTCATCAAACAACTGTTACTTATCCTTTGACAGTTACTTATGTAGCACCTTCAAATTTAAACATAACAACAGGTGGTGATATGACAGTGAGTGCAACAGCTACTTATGCTAAATCCTTTTTGGTTTATTATGGTGATGTTGCCAACGAAGTAGGAACGCCAATGGCAATTGGTCAAACATTGCCTGGTCATATTTATCCTGCAACAGGAGGGCCTTTTACACTTAAGGTAGTTGCTTTAAGTGGCGGCGCTGCAACCACCACTAAGACCAAGCTCTTGTTTGGGTTACCAATAGATTTTGAAACTTCACCTCCTGATCTTTTATTCGGAACCTTTGGTAACGTTAATTTCACAACTGGGGTAACCAATCCAAGTAAAACCGGTTTGAATACCAGTAATACTGTTGGGAAATATGAAAAAACAGTTGGTGCAGCTACATGGAGCGGAACATATAGCCCATTAAATATTCCGATTAATTTTTCTTACGGTAAGAAAATAAAAGTTCTCCTGTACAACCCCGATCCAGCACTCATTGGGCAACAATTAAACGTAGAATTGGAATGGTATGTTGGCGATCCCGGTCCGGCAAATCCATGGGGTGCTGTAGTAAGAGCCCCGATAACCACATCGGGTGCATGGGAAGAGTTGGTATTTGATTTCAGCACAATCTCAGCAATTCCAACATCACCATTGCCACGATTCACGCAATTAGTTCTTCGTTTCGATGATGCTAATAGCGGTACAGGACAGATTATTTACTTAGACAACTTTAGGCTTACTAACTAATTAAAAAAAAGAATATGAAAAAAAATATTAAACATCTTTTTGGAATATTTCTATTACTGCTATTGATCAATAGTTGTAAGGAAAAAGATTATGTTTTGGGAAGCCTGACTGCTCCTCAAAATATTGTGATCACTGCTGTTATTGCAGGCCAGGATGCTACACATCCAAATGGCGACGGGTCCGGTAATGTGGCTATAACTATTACCGCCGATAATGCACTTGCCTATTATGTTGATTATGGTACAAGCTCAACTGTTAATTTAGTTAATTTACCAACAGGTTCTGGAACGAAGAAATATACACAACTAGGATTAAATACTTATAGGATTACTGCAGTTGTGTATGGAAAAGGCGGTACTTCTTCAACGCTTACAAAAGATATTCAAGTTCAAAGTAATTTTATTCCCGATGCTGCAATTGTTACAAACTTAACAGGCGGTACTTCTAAAACATGGGCTGTTGATCCAAGTGTTCCCGGACAGTTTGGTGTAGGACCATGGAGCAATTCATCAGTAACACCGGAATGGTGGTCTGCAGCTGTGAATGAAAAAGTAGCTTGTTGTAATTGTTTTTATACAGCTCATTTCACCTTCACTAAAAATTCGAATGGCACTTATACTTTGGCTGTAACAACTCCTGATGGTGCATTTACAAAAACAGGTTCATTAGCTGGCGGACTTCCGGGTATTCCGTCATCCGGCGGCGAAGCTTGTTATGCTTATGGTGGTGGCAGCGGTGCTTTCTCATTCATTCCTGCAAGTACAGGACTTCCTGCTTCAACTCCATCAACACAAACCAGTATCAATTTAGCTGGCGTTAATACATTTATCGGATATGGAGCACTGCAAAAAGAATATGAGATAATGGTACTTACATCAACTTATATGTATTTAAGAGTTCAGGGAACTGAAACCGGAAATGCATGGTATTTGAAATTAAAAGCTTTGTAATAAAATAAAAAAGTTCATTGAGTTGTCATTGCTCAATGAACTTTTTTTATAATTATCTTTTGATTAATTACTGCAATATTTTATCGCAGGTAATTTATTTATAGAGATAATGAATTGGTAATTTTGTAGTAGCAAAAACATAAGTTGTTTTAAGCCGACTGTTTCAACGGTTGGCTTTTTTTAAAAAAAGAAAATATATGAAAATCAATTTTAGTAAAGCTGTAATGCTTCTGTTGTTATTGATATCCTGCAGTAAAGGAGGAAGTAATAGTTCTGTTACGCCGCCTGCATTAACCGTATTAACAATTGTGGATGTTAAGCAAGCCAGGGATAATAAACTGACAACTAATTTCAGATTCTTTATCAATCTCGATAAAACCAGCACATCTGCTATAACAGTTAGTTATTCTACACTTCCTGGAACTGCTGTTGCAGGAACTGATTATACTGCTGTTTCAGGGTCTCTTACAATTCCTGCTAATCAAAGTGTAGGATATATCGATGTTCCTGTTATCGGAGATAGTTTACGTCAGCCCGATCAAACTTTTTTTGTGCAATTGAGTAACCCGACAAATGCAACGATTAGCGGCACGGGAAAAGCAACGGGGACAATTCAAAATAATGGTACTTATTATCCAACAGATAGTGCCGGTTATACATCACCCCTGACTTATCCCGGATATACTTTAGTTTGGAATGATGAGTTCAATGGTTCATCCATCAATACAAACGACTGGAATTTTGAAACAGGCGGTAACGGATGGGGAAATAACGAATTGGAATATTATACCAACAGTACAAATAATGCATATATATCGAATGGTAATTTAATAATTGAAGCAAGAAAGGAAACCATTGGAAACAACAATTATACTTCGGCCCGAATGACCACTCAGAATAAAAAAGTATTCCAGTATGGAAGAATTGATATTAGGGCCAAACTGCCCGTAGCTCAAGGTTTATGGCCCGCATTATGGATGTTGGGAACAAACATTCCAACAGCCGGTTGGCCTGCATGCGGCGAAACAGATATTATGGAATTAGTGGGAAGTGCTCCACAAAAAGTTGTTGGTTCTATACATTGGGCTCAGGCAAATGGAACTTCGGGTACAGTTAATAATTCTTATTCATTAAGCTCAGGCGATTTCTCGCAACAATTCCATGTGTTTAGTTTGATATGGAAACAAAATTATGTTCAGATATTGGTTGATGGAATTCCATATATGACTGCAACTGATGCCAGCATCAGTTCGGGAACGTGGCCATTTAATGCAACATCGTTTTTAATATTCAATGTGGCAGTTGGTGGAGATTGGCCGGGAGCACCATCTGCATCCACAACATTCCCTCAACGGATGTTTGTAGATTATGTACGAGTATTTCAATAACAGATCAAAATTCCTCAGAAGAAAATATTTAAAGCCATCGAAACGTCGATGGCTTTTTTTTTCAGTTAAAATAACTATAAATAAATTGAAGCTGTAAGGTTTACGATCTTCTTCCGTATTAATAAAAAATAATGGACAGTTATTATCAAATAGTATCAAAATAAAAAATTTATAATGAAAATCTTACTTGCAATATTGTCAACAATGTTTATTTTCTGCACTGGCAATGTGCAGGCACAATCGCGTGCCAAACAGTTTAATCTGGAAAACGGGATCGCCATTCAGGGTTACGACCCGCTTGCTTATTTCAATCAAAACAAAGCAGTAAAAGGCAATAAACAATTTGCGGCCACTGTTGAAGCTGTGACCTATTATTTTTCCAATGCAGCAAACAGAGATATTTTTATCAAAGACTATAAAAAATACGAACCGCAATATGGCGGATGGTGTGCCTATGCAATGGGCGCCACAGGCGAAAAAGTTGAAATAGACCCCGAAACATTTAAAATTTCAAATGGTAAGCTTTATCTTTTCTATCATTCATGGGTAAATAATACGCTTCTTAAATGGAATAAAGATGAGGTTAATTTGAAAGGCAAAGCCGATAAGAACTGGCAAACAAAATATCACTATTAAATTTTAATACTTAAAATATAAAAATGAAGACTAAGAATATTCTTTCATGGTTATTGCGGATTATTGCAGCAATCATTCTTTTACAAACACTTTATTTTAAATTTACTGCACATCCCGAATCGGTAGCATTATTTACAAAGTTGGGTGTTGAACCCTGGGGACGAATTGGTACAGGTATCATCGAATTAATTGCGGGAATTTTATTGTTGATCCCTGCTACTGCATTTGTCGGTGCTTTTTTAGGAATTGGTTTAATGTCGGGTGCTATTTTATCGCATCTTGCTGTGATTGGAATTGAATCGAACGGCGATGGCGGACAACTTTTTATATTAGCAATTGTTGTATTGGTTTGTTGCCTGACGATCGCATTCTTGCATAAACAACAGGGAGC
>JAGWPQ010000071.1 GCA_028877045.1 Bacteroidota bacterium
GAGAAGAGCAAAATCAAATGCTGATTTTATAAACAAACTAAAAATTGTTGAAGAAGAAACTGACGAATCAATTTATTTTCTTGAACTAATTAAAGAATTTAATCCCGGTTTTAATTTGCGAATTGATTCGCTTATTAACGAAGGAATAGAAATATTAAAAATAATAGTTGCATCAATAAACACAGTAAGAAATAAAAACGTGAAGTAGAATTTTATTATTCGTACCTCTAACTTCTTACTTCGTACTTAAAAATTATGGAAAATAGAACTGAAATATCAACGCTTGGTGAA
Source organism: Bacteroidota bacterium (assembly GCA_028877045.1). Lineage (GTDB taxonomy): Bacteria > Bacteroidota > Bacteroidia > Chitinophagales > Chitinophagaceae > CAIQDX01. The sequence goes on from JAGWPQ010000071.1 coordinate 292, forward strand.
TTTGGTTTGATCGATCATCTTACCAAAAATTTTGAGATACAAAATGTATCAACAGTTGTTGGTGTAGGTGATGATGCCGCAGTGATCGATCATTTCGGAAAACAAACAATTGTTACAACAGATCTGTTGGTGGAAGGAATCCATTTCGATCTGATGTACACTCCTTTAAAACATTTGGGTTATAAATCTGTAGTTGTTAATGTGAGTGATGTGTATGCGATGAATGCAACGCCAACACAGATCACGATCAGCATTGCTTTCAGCAATCGTTTCAGCGTGGAAGCATTGGATGAATTTTACGAAGGCGTTTTTATTGCCTGCGAAAAATATGGTGTTGATCTGGTGGGCGGTGATACTTCTTCTTCAGAAAAAGGATTTATTATTTCTGTTACCTGTATCGGCGAAGTAACACCCGATAAATTTGTCAAACGCAGCACAGCACAAAACGGCGATCTGATTTGTGTAAGTGGTTATCTCGGCGCAGCCTTTCTGGGCCTGACTTTGATGGAACGTGAGAAAAAAATATTTTTAGAAAATCCGAAAGTGCAACCCGATCTTGAAGGCGAAGATTATATTGTCGGCAGATTATTAAAACCCGAAGCAAGAAAAGATATCATTGAATTTTTTGAGAAGAATGAAATTATGCCAACATCGATGATGGATATCAGCGATGGATTAAGCAGTGAAGTGTTGCATCTCTGCAAACAAAGTAATTTGGGTTGCAGAATTTATGAAGAAAAAATTCCTGTTCATGATTTGGCAAGAAAAGCCGCATTCAAATTTGGATTAGATCCAACCGTTTGTGCATTGAATGGCGGTGAAGATTATGAGTTGATCTTTACTTTGAAGCAAGCCGATTACGATAAGATCACTTTGAATGAAGAAATCTCTGTTGTTGGTTACATGACTGAAATGGAAGAAGGAACTAAACTTTTAACCAAAGGCGGTAACACTTTTGATATTACAGCGCAGGGATGGAATGCGTTTAATAAATAAATTATTTTTTACGTTCAATTAAATCCCACAAGTTTCCATATAGGTCTTCGAAAACAGCAACAGTTCCATAATCCTCTTCGTGGGGTTTTATAGTAAAGTTTATTTTTTTATCGAGCATGTTTTTATAATCTCGCCAGAAATCATCGGTGTATAAAAATAAAAAAACGCGACCGCCTGTTTGATTCCCAATTCTTAATTGTTGTTCTTCAGTTGCAGCTTTTGCCAATAATAAACAACATTCTGATGAACCTTTTGGTGCAACCAAAACCCAACGTTTTGTTTCGCTTAAAATCGTGTCTTCAATTAAATCGAAGTTTAATTGTTGTGTGTAAAATTGAATGGCTTCGTCATAATCTTTTACAACCAAAGAAATATGTGCGATATGTTGTTTCATTTATTAAAAGTTTTTTGCTGAAATAAATATTATCTGTACAAGAGTGCCCTTCTTCCACCGGAAGAAGCGAAGGCAACAGGCGATGCCACGAAAAACTATTGTTCGTATCAAAAGTTTTCTAGCTCAATAAAATTTGCCTTATTACCTTTTTCGATTTTACCAAGATCATTCAAACCTAATACCTGCGCAGGATACAGGCTGCACATGCGCAATGCTTCATCGGGTTCAATATCGCAATATTGCACTAAATTCTTAAACGCTTTCATCATGGTTAATGCAGAGCCGCTGAGAATATTGTTGCTTTCGTATTTATCGCCTGCCAAATGATGCGGATAAAAACCTTCGCTGGTTTCGGTAACAGCATCGGTAATAACAAACAATCTCTCTTTCATTATTTTTTTTGCGATTCTTATGGCAGCGAAATCAACATGATAACCATCAGGAACAATGCTCGACATTACTGTTGGATGATTAAAAATGGCACCAACCATTCCCGGCTCACGATGTTGCAACGGGCTCATGGCATTAAATAAATGTGTGGCAGTTTTTATTCCGTTATCAAAAGCATTTGTTGCCTGTTGATAAGTTGCATTGCTGTGTCCTGCAGAAATAATGATATTGTTTAATTGAATGAATTCAATTACTTCTTCGCTGCAAACTTCGGGGGCAAGTGTGATGATCTTAATTATACCTTTTCCGTAATCCAATAATTTTTTTACTTCATCAATATTTGGCGAATGAATGAACGATTCGATATGTGCACCACGTTTTATTTTATTGATCCACGGACCTTCAATATGCAAACCCAAACAACCTTTGCCGCCTTGTTGCCAATAATCTTTTACTGCATCGATGCATTTATAAAAAACATCGTAACTGTTTGTGGCAACGGTTGGCATAAAATGCAAAGCACCACCGCTGCTGCAATAATCGTACAAGCTGAAAAGCGCATCTGCATTGGGTTGTACGGCCAGTAACTTTCCTTGCGCACCATAAATTTGAATATCGATAAATGATGGAACGAGCGTTTGGAAGTTGGTTATTTTATTTGTTGATTGGTTTATTTGTGCGGAAGGAATTATATCAACAATTATTTCATCTTCCACAATTATGGAATGATCGGTTAACCATTTTGTTCCGGTAAAAATTTTATTTGCTGAAAATATTTGCTGCATGATTGAATTGCTAAGTTCCTAAATATAATGCGATAGTTTTTCTCCCGACTCCCGACTCATCTCATCTTTCTTCATTCATAATTCTAAACTCATCTCCGTCTTTCCAGAAAGGGAATTTATTTCTTGTGAGTTCTAATTTTTCTTTGTCTAAGGTGATGGTAAAAATATCTTCGTCGTGTGCTTTGTGATACAATATTTCTCCCAGCGGATCAACAACCATACTGTCGCCACTGTGATAAATTTCGTTACCATCATTTCCCACTCTGTTCACGCCAATCACATAACATTGGTTTTCGATAGCACGTGCAGTCAATAAAGTTTTCCACGCATGATTGCGGCGTTCGGGCCAGTTGGCAACATAGAGCAGAATATCGTATTCAGTCTCGTTTTTTGAATCGGATGCTTGTCTTGCCCAAACCGGAAAGCGCAGATCGTAACAAATCTGCAAATTAATTTTCCATCCTTTTACATGAGCGATCAATCTTTTATTTCCCGGTGTGTAATGTTCGTGTTCGCCGGCATAAGCAAAGCAATGTCGTTTATCGTAATAACCAAAAGTCCCGTTCGGCAACATCCATATCAAACGGTTAAAATATTTTTTATTTTCTTCGATGATCAAACTCCCGGTGAGAATAATTTTTTTAGTCGCTGCAATTTTTTTCATCCACGCAACCGTAGGCCCATCCATTGTTTCAGCGAATTCTTCGGGTTGCATACTAAATCCTGTGCTGAACATTTCGGGCAACACAACCACTTCTGTCTTTTGCTGAATAGAATTTATTTTTTCTTCCAGCATCATCAAATTGGCAAGCTTTACTTCCCAATGCAATTTTGTTTGGATAAGTGTGAATGTTAGTGACATGATACTAAATGTACTACGATTATTGATGGAATTAAATTTCTATTTTTTTAAATCGTTTTCTTTCTCACGAACGAGTGCAATGGCTTTATTTATTAAATCTGCTTCAAACCCGCGTTGCAATAAAAATTGTGATGTTTTTGCCATACGGTTTAAATATTGTTCGCCTTTTAAACTTTTCCATTTTTGATCGACCAATTTTTGAAGCACAGCAAGGTATTCGTCCTCATCAATTTCCTTCATCGCTTTTTTAATACTATAACTGCTTACGCGTTTTTGTTTTAATTCGTGCTGAATTTTTATTCTTCCCCATTTTTTTATCCTGAATTTTCCGCCGGCAAAAGATGTTGCGAAACGTTCTTCGTTCAAATAACCTTCTTCAATTAATTGCGATATAAGCGGCTCTACTTCGGCCTTTCGTAATCCAAAACTGTACAGCTTTTCGGCAGTTTCATGATGACTCCTTTCCTGATACGAACAGAAATGTTTTGCTTTTTGAAATGCCTGCTGCGGCGTTAATTTTTGTTTAAACAAAATTGAAATATAATTAATTTTCAAAATTACTGACAATTATTAATAGTGTCTTTCTTCTTCCATCAATCCACATCTCATTCACATCCTTTTACTTAGGGCGATATTGGATAAATATCTGTACGGAATATTAACATTTTACAGTAGGTTTGTTGCAGTTATAAAAGAAGAAAAATATGAAGTTCATCGTATCATCCTCATCGTTACTGAAACATCTGCAACAAATCAGCGGCGTAATTAATGCCAATACCGTGTTGCCTATTTTAGAAGATTTTTTATTTGAAATTGAAGATAAAAAATTAAATATCGTGGCTACCGACCTCGAAACGGTAATGCGTATAAAAATGGATGTTGAAAGCAAGACCAATGGAAAAGTTTGTATTCCTGCAAAAATTTTATTGGATTCATTAAAAAATATTGCCGACCAACCGCTCACATTTAATATCGATAAAAATTTTGCTGTTGAAATCACCAGCGATAATGGTAAGTATAAAGTGATGGGCGAAAATCCTGATAATTTTCCGAAAGAACCGTCAGCCGATGATACCACTGCATTTACCATGAGCAGTACGGGTTTGGTAACTGCGATAAATAAAACTTTGTTTGCAGTGAGCAATGATGATCTGCGTCCTGCAATGACCGGCGTATTTTTTGAATTAGCAAAAGATGGTGTTCAGTTTGTTGCAACCGATGCTCACCGTTTGGTTCGTTATAAAAGAACCGATGCCAAAGCAACGAAGGCTGATTCATTCATCGTTCCAAAAAAACCATTGAACTTATTAAAGAATGCATTGCCTGATAATGAAGATGAATTAAGCATCAGCTATAACAGCAATCATTTATTTGTTAGTCATGGCGAAGTGCAAATGATCTGTCGTTTGATCGATGCACGTTTCCCTGATTATAAAGTTGTTATCCCAACAGACAATCCTTACAAACTTGTTGTAAATAAAAACGATTTTCAAAATGCATTACGCCGTGTTAGTGTTTTCTCTAACAAGAGCACAAATCAGGTGGCACTAAGCATTACGGGCAGCGAACTGCAAATGGCTGCACAGGATGTTGACTTTAGTTTTGAAGGAAATGAACGGATGAGTTGTTTATACGATGGCGGTGATCTGCAAATTGCATTCAACGCAAAATTCCTGATTGAAATGTTGAGCGCTGCCGATACTGCTGAAGTGAAAATTGAATTATCAACGCCTACAAAAGCAGGAATTTTAAAACCAACCGAGCAGGCAGAAAATGAAGAATTGTTGATGTTGGTAATGCCTTTGATGCTGAATAGCTAATTACAAAAAAAATAGAATAATACAAAACCTCTTCAGTTATTGAAGAGGTTTTGTATTTTCAGACTCTAACATTGTAGCCCATGTTTCAAAACGTCATCGACCATTTTCAAACATTAGAACATAGACCATTAGAACGCATGACCTTTTTAGTTGGTGGATTACTTTTCTTTTGGATCCTGGAAGGTGCTATTCCATTGATCCAAATGAATTATAAAAAAACCAAACTGAAACATGCATCTGTGAATTTTATTTTTACTGTCATTCATCTCATCATTCATACTTTTCTGGCAATATTGATTATTAAGTTGAGCGATTGGTGTAAAGAGGCTCAGTTTGGAATTGTGTATTGGACAAATGCAAGCATCCTCGCAACAATATTGATCGGGATATTATCACTTGATTTCAGCAGTTGGCTCGTCCATTGGGTAATGCATAAAAATAAATTCCTGTGGCGCTTTCATCTCATTCATCACAGCGATACAAACGTTGATGTAACAACGGGGCTTCGTCATCATCCCGCCGATAGTTTATTGCGTGGCATATTTTTTATGTTATTGATCTTTATTTCAGGCGCGCCGATGTATAGTGTGATGATGTATCAAACATTGGTGGTTATTGCAACGGCTTTTACACATGCAAACATTCGATTGCCGCTAGTTTTGGATAAAGTGTTGAGCTATTTTTTGATCTCACCCAACATGCACAAAGTACATCACCATTGGAAACAACCTTATACCGATAGTAATTACGGTGCCGTATTTTCTGTTTGGGACAGATTGCTTGGAACTTTCTCTCATCTCGATGTAAAAGAATTGAAATATGGTTTGGATAAATATTATAATGAAGAGAAGGATGAAGATTTTAAAGAATTATTGATTCATCCTTTTCGTAAATCAGAATAATATTTCTTCATCTTTGCACAAATATTTTTTTGAATGAAGAAAGTCGCAATGATTCCTGCACGTTATGCAGCCACAAGGTTTCCTGCCAAACTGATGCAGTTGCTCGGAAATAAAACTGTTATCCGCCACACTTATGATAATACTGTTGCCACCAAATTATTTGATGATGTGTATGTAGTTACCGACAGCGAAATTATTTTTAATGAAATAACACAGCATGGCGGCAAAGCTCTGATGAGCACGAAAGAGCACGAAAGTGGCAGCGACAGAATTGCAGAAGCAGCTGCAGATCTAAATGTTGATATTATTGTAAATGTGCAGGGCGATGAGCCTTTTGTAAAACGCGAACCGCTCGAAAAATTATTGGAAGTTTTTAATGATGATAAAGTAAAGGTAGCATCGTTAATGCAGGTATTAAAAGATCAAAAATTAATTGATGATCCCAATTATGTGAAAGTGGCGGTTGATAAAAATATGAATTCACTTTTTTTCAGTCGCTCTGTTATTCCTTATCCCAGAAATAAAGATATTAGTTCGGTTTATTACGAACATATTGGTGTGTATGCCTTTCGCAAACAGGCGCTTTTAAATTTCACTAATTGGGAAATAACGCCATTGGAAGCTGCCGAAAAAATTGAATGTTTGCGTTATTTAGAAAATGGCATCCCATTAAAAATGGTTGTTACCAATTATATGGGAATTGAAATCGATACTCCCGAAGATTTAGAGAAAGCCGGTAAGTTGTTATAAATTTTTTCATCACGAAAAAATTCATTCATGAAAAAAAACATGTTTATTTTGTTGTTGTTAATTACAAATAATATTTTTTCGCAGGAATTATATAAAGAAAAATATCGTCCGCAATTTCATTTTACACCTCAAAAAAACTGGTGCAACGATCCAAACGGATTGGTTTATTATAATGGAGAATATCATTTGTTTTATCAAAGCAACCCTTTTGGAAATCAATGGGGACACATGTCCTGGTCGCATGCAGTAAGTAAAGATTTGTTACATTGGCAACATTTGCCCGTTGCAATTAAAGAAGAAAATGGTGTGATGATCTTTTCGGGTTCTGCTGTGATTGATGAAAAAAATACAAGTGGTTTTGGTAAGAACGCTATGATTGCAATTTATACAGGGCACACAGATACTTTGCAAACGCAAAATATTGCTTTCAGCAATAATGCAGGAAGATCATTTACAAAATTCAATAACAATCCTGTTTTGAATTTGCATCAAAAAGATTTTCGTGATCCAAATGTTTTTTGGTACGAAAAAAATAATTGTTGGATCATGAGTGTATCGCATCCTGTCGAACATCAAATTGAATTTTATCGATCCCAAAATTTAAAGGATTGGAAACCATTGAGCAAATTTGGTCCGGTAGGCGATACGAGTGGTGTGTGGGAATGCCCCGACCTGATGCGGGTTTCTATCGAAGGAACGAATGAAAAAAAATGGGTTTTATTTACTTCTCAAAATTCGACCATGCAATATTTTGTAGGTGAATTTGACGGCACAAAATTCATCAACGAAAATCCGGTAAAAATTTTTAAACAGGATTATGGGACTGATTATTATGCCGCTATTACCTATCATAATACACCCGATAAAAACCCGATTTCCATTGGCTGGCTGAATAATTGGAATTATGCAAACTCAATTCCAACAAGTCCCTGGAAGAGTACAATGTCGTTGCCAAGAAAATTATCACTCAAAAAAATTAATGGTGAATGGATATTAATTCAACAACCGGTTCAGGTGACTGAAAAATTAAGAAACGAAGCTTTTGTTTTTGTAAACAAAATTGTTGAAAAAGAAGAAGCACTCAATTTTTCAGGACAGGTTTTTGAACTCGAATTATTATTTCAACCATCTTCAGCAGGAGAAAGCGGAATTAAATTAGCTGTCGGTAATAACCATTTTTTAAAAATAAGTTATGATGCAACCGATCAACAAATGATCGTTGACCGGTCGCAAACAAATTCATCTTTCAACAAAACATTTGCATCCATCAATACATCTTCAGCAAAAATTAAATTGCAAAACGGCAAATTAAAATGGCATATTTATTTTGATAAAAGTATCGTTGAAATTTTTGTGAATGATGGCGAAGCTGTTTTTACCACACAAATTTTTCCTGAAGAAGATGAAAACAATATTCAACTTTTCAGCACAAACGGCAATACAAAATTTGATTATCTGACCTTTTGGAAAATGAAAAGTATTTGGTAAAATCACAGCAACGCTTTTACTTATCTTTGTTTCCTCATTCGAAAAATAAAATATAGTTATGGCACAGTTCAGAAATTTTAAAATGGTCGATTATGTGGTTTATGGAAGAGGAAGTTTTAATCAACTCGATGAAATCCTTGCCCCGCATAGAAAAGGCGATACACCTATGATTTTTTTATTGGATCATTTTTTTGAAGGCAAGCCTTTGGCAAACAGGATCCCGCTGAGAGGAAAAGACAAAATAATTTTTGCTGATGTAACATTCGAACCAAAAACAAAACAGGTTGATGCTTTGGCACAACAATTAAAAGATGAGTTTGGAATGATCAGCGGTGTGATCGGCATTGGCGGCGGCAGTGCCATGGATCTGGCAAAAGCTGTTTCGCTGATGATGACGAACCCCGGTTCTTCTGCAGATTATCAGGGATGGGATCTGGTAAAAAATCGTGGCGTCTATAAAGCAGGTATTCCAACATTAAGCGGCACCGGTGCTGAAGTTTCGAGAACAACTGTGTTGACAGGGCCAACAAGAAAATTAGGAATGAATTCTGATTTCACTCCGTTCGATCAAATTGTTTTGGATCCCGAATTAACAAAGAATGCCCCGGTTAACCAGCGTTTTTATACTGGCATGGATTGTTATATTCACTGCATCGAAAGCTTGCAGGGAACTTATTTGAATGAGTTCAGTAAAAGTTACGGTGAGAAAGCGTTGCAATTATGCCAGCATATTTTTTTAGAAAAAGAAACATGGGATGATGATTGCGATAATAAATTAATGATGGCTTCTTATGCAGGCGGCATGAGCATTGCATACAGTCAGGTGGGTGTGGCACACGCAGTAAGTTATGGATTGAGTTATTTGCTGGGAACAAAACATGGTATCGGCAATTGTATTGTGATGAACCATTTGCAGGAATATTATCCGCAGGGCGTTGATGAATTTAAACGTATGGTTGAAAAAAATAAAATTGAAATCCCTGTTGGCATTTGTAAAGGATTAAGTGATGAGCAATTTGATACAATGATCAATGTATCGCTTGGCATGAAACCCTTGTGGGAAAACGCTTTGGGTGCAGGATGGGAAAAAATTATGACGAGAGAAAAATTAAGAGCATTGTTTGAAAAATTATAATCAAAATAAAAGCCGAAGTGATTTGCTTCGGTTTTTTTATTTGTTGAATTGAGATAAGAACGTACAAGAGTGCGACGCAACAGGTGCCTCATTGAAAAACAAAAGCCCGTAACAAAAAAATTTTCATCCGCACATTCAGTAATTTGCATATCATCGTGTTCGCAAAATGCCGTTTAATTTACAATCAACATATCAACCCAGCGGAGATCAGCCTTCGGCCATTCAGGAACTTATCAAAGGAATTGAAGAAGGCGAAAAATTTCAAACACTCCTTGGTGTAACGGGCAGTGGCAAGACTTTTACCATTGCAAATGTTATTCAAAAAATACAAAGACCAACTTTGGTTTTAACGCATAACAAAACTTTGGTGGCGCAATTGTATGGCGAGTTCAAACAATTTTTTCC
>JAGWPQ010000072.1 GCA_028877045.1 Bacteroidota bacterium
AGCAACTGATGTGCATCGGGTGTTAGTTGCAAATAAAATGTGCCGAGAATTAAAATGGCCGAGAATACAATTATTCGTAAAATAATTCCGATCCATCCGCCAATTGCATTCAATAAAAAATAGCAGATAAAATAAGCAGCAACGGTAAGCAAGATCGAATACAGTGTTTTTAAATTGAAAGGTTGCATATTAAATTTTCTTCTTAAAAATTCAAACCTTACAAAATTATAAACTGCGTAAGCCGATAATTCGGCAAAGGCAGAACCGATGATACCGTAATGCTTAACGAGATACCAGGTAAGCGGTAAACGAAATGCCAGTAAAATAACGCCGCTGTAAAAATCAAAACGCCATGAGGTTGAAGTACCGATAACCAAACCATTTACGCCGGTGCCGGCATCAATGATCCGTGCAAAACCAATGATCAAGATCACATACAACCCGCTTAAATATTCTTTTTGCAAATGCAATACTTCCATGCCCTGCTTAACATTCAGCCAAAGATTGCCAAAAATAAAAAGCGACATCAACAATAAATTGATGGAAGAGCGATGATAGATTCGATTGATCTCTTTCATATCCTTATCCTTCCATGCCTGCGATAAAACGCCTATAGAAATAGATTGAATGCTTCGTTGCGGAACCTGAATGATATTGGCCGCATATTGTGAAATAGTAAATACACCAACGGCACCAAGGTTTTGAAATCCTGCGATCACAATACTGTCGATGGTTGCAGCCAAAGATTGAATTAATGTTCCGCCAAACAACATGCTTTGCATGGTAAACATTTTCTTCTTGAATTTTTTCGTTACCCTGCTTACCGTAAATGTGAAATGAAGCTGTTTGCTTTTGGTGAGGACGATGATCAAAATAACAAAAATAAAAAAGTACAAAAGCATGAAAAGATGAATGAATGTATTATAGTTGATCATCTTAAAATAAAACAATAAAATAAAAACCGTTGTAATCAAACGCATCATGGTTTCTTTCAGGAAATTCGACAACACCGCTTTTTTTATTGCCCAACTGTATGCTTCAATAACCGAAAACAACAACATCCCCAAAGCAAAAGGAAATATCAGGTAATAATAATTTACCAGCAATGGCGATCGTGCAGAATATTTACGAACGATCAATGGTTCCAAATATGATCCGCCAATTACAACAATGCAGAAACCAATTAACGAAGCGACCAATGCCCAGGATACCAGATCGTTTTTTCTGTCTTCGAGATTGTCTTTGTAATAAGGATAAAACTTATAGATAACAGGAATCACACCCAGGCTGGCAAATACGTACATGTTCTGGCCCAGGTCCATAAATATTTTTACCAATCCAACCTGTTCTGTTGTAAACGACCCGTTCTTTGCATACATGTAAGTATTGAATGCACCCACCAGGAAACCTATATACACTAAAAGGCTTGATATGATTGTTTGTTTGCGGATGCTGCCCATGATAGAATAAATATATGCCCAATTAAGGTTTGGCAGTTAATTGTTTTGTTTTGATATAATACAAACGTTCGATGTTTTTGCTGTTCCACCAATTTATTTCATCAGCATTTAATTTGCTTGTTTGCCATTCTGTTGTTGCAAATATTTTTTTTGATGATGGAACGATGGCAATGGGCAAATTAAAACCATTGATGCAATTGCTGTAACGATACATGATGCTTGATGCAGCGCTATCGGTATAAAATTCTAAAACAGGGATAGAAATATTTCTCAGATACTGATCAAATACTTTCGAAAAATTAAACCCGGCTTCTTTGCTGATGAACCCTTCAACCTGTTGCGTGGTAACGGTTTGATGATAAAATGTTTTATTCAATCCGCGAAGGATTTGCCTGAACAGTTCATCATTATTGATGGAATGACGGATGGTATGCATCATGTTGGCACCTTTGGGATACATGTCGCCGCTGCCTTCTTTATTCACTCCATAATATCCAATGATCGGAGTTCTGTTCCCGATACCTCTGCGCTGGCCATAATTATAATCGTTGCCTGCTTCTTTGCCGTAATAATATTCTGTAAATAA
>JAGWPQ010000073.1 GCA_028877045.1 Bacteroidota bacterium
ATTTTTATTTCAAAATACTTCTGCTTATCACAATGCGTTGCACTTCGCTGGTACCTTCATATATCTGCGTAATTTTTGCATCACGCATCAATCTTTCCACATGATATTCTTTTACAAAACCATAACCGCCATGAATTTGAACTGCTTCTACCGTTACCCACATCGCAGTTTCACTGGCATATACTTTTGCCATCGAACTGCTCAGATCATAATTAACACCATTATCTTTTTCCCATGCAGCTTTTAAACATAATAAACGCGCAGCTTCAATGCGTGTTGCCATGTCAGCCAACTTAAATTGAATAGCCTGATGTTGTGAGATTTCTTTACCAAATGCTTTTCGTTGTTTCGAATATTTTAAGGCCAACTCATACGCACCACTTGCAATACCCAATGCCTGAGATGCAATGCCAATGCGGCCTCCGGCCAATGTCTTCATTGCAAAAGTAAATCCAAAACCATCGGTTCCTATCCTGTTTTCTTTCGGAACTTTTACATCATTGAACAAGATGGAATGTGTGTCGCTTCCTCTAATACCCAATTTATTTTCTTTGGCACCTACAACAACACCGGGTGTATTTTTTTCCACGATCAATACATTAATTCCTTTACTTCCTTTTGCAGGATCTGTTTGTGCGATCACCAGATAAACACTTGCCGATGAACCGTTGGTGATCCAGTTTTTTGTTCCGTTCAACAAATAATGATCGCCTTTATCTTCAGCAGTTGTTTTTTGCGAAGTGGCGTCGCTGCCCGCTTCCGGCTCACTCAACAAAAAAGCACCGATATATAATTCACCATCTTTTTTTCCCTGTGCCAATGGTGTTAAATATTTTTGTTTTTGTTCTTCGGTACCAAAAGCTTCCAGGCCATAACAAACCAGACTATTATTTACACTCATACAAACGCTGGTGCTTGCATCGATCTTGCTGATCTCTTCCATCGCCAAAACATAACTCACAGCATCCATGCCGCTGCCGCCGTATTTGGGATCAACCATCACTCCCATAAAACCCAATTCGGCTAATTTTATAATTTGTTCCTTTGGGAATTTTTGATGTTCGTCTCTTTCAATTACGCCGGGCAAACATTCATTCACGGCAAAATCACGGGCCGCTTTCTGGATCATTAAGTGTTCTTCGGATAACTCGAATTGCATACATTATTTTTTTCTGACGCAAAAATAAGGATTGAAAACAAATAACCTAACAATTGTTAGTTGCATAGCGAACTATTTTTTTATGGTGTGAACTTTAGTATTTCATGGCATCGCCTGTTGCCTTCGACTCTTCCAGCGGAAGAGTCGCACACTTGTCCTGAATAGCTTTATGCAGCAACCATTGTTTAATACCAATGATGAAAAGAACATACTTAATTCATTTATCTTAGTATAAGCGATAATAAAGCACGAAACAAATGAAGGGCCCTTTAAAAAAATTAAATTCAGCAATTTTAAAATTAAAATCTCGAGCATTTTTTAATCTACCAGCATCGAAAAAAGAAATTGCTAATTTTGAAAAAAACATTAATTTCTCGTTGACTAATGATTTGAGAGAATTTTATTCATCCTATAATGGAGGCTTTTTTGCAGATTCACTTTGGAATATTACAGATATTCAGGATAAAGAAAAATACAATCTAATTAAATGGAATTCAAATCATTTTTTGAAATTGACTGAAATAATTGAACATTTTGAAAATATTGAAACTCTATTGGAAATAGAGATGGGGGAAAATAGAAACATTAAATATTTCCCATTCTTGCAAACAAAAGACCAAGAACTTTTTGTTATTCGATTTTCTTTAAATGATAATAATAATTCGGTTCATAAACTAGTAAGACAAACTCCTTCACATTACTGGAATTTAATCAATGATAATTTTGAACATTTTTTGAACAATTATGTTGAAAAATTTGGAAATATTTTGCCTTATTAAGGCATCTCAAAATAGTTTCCTCTAATGCAGAATTAAAAGTATTTCTTCTGTAAATTTAACAACACATTTTTATCTGCATCATTAATTCTTCTTGTTGTATCCTGCATAAAATGACGTTTGAATGCACGGATGGCAGCAGTTGTATCTTTCACATCATAACCAACGATCC
>JAGWPQ010000074.1 GCA_028877045.1 Bacteroidota bacterium
CGGCAAACTCAAAGCCTTCTTTTGTTCGCATTTAAATATTGGAAAATCTTCCCGCGATTTAATTCTTTTGTCACCGTGATTGGTCCATTTATAATTTGCCAATTCGGTAAAATAAAACGGCAACGAATTATCATTCCATGCATTTCTCCAGGATTGAATAAATGCTTTAAATTTTTTGCCGTACACAAATCTTTGGTTAGTTAAATAATCCATGTAAAAATTTTCTTCGCCCTGATACCATATTATACCTTTCACAGGTAATTTTGTATAGGGTGCTACCATTGCATTATAATTTCCAGAAGGGAAATTTTTGTGATGATAATAATCAAGAGGAAGCTTAGTGGCGGTATCGTTCAAATGCAACGCAGCAGTGAATTCATGAGCATTTTTCAAGCCTTCCAAAGGTGTCCAAGCTTCTAGTTGCGTTCCCCCAATGGCTGCAACAATAATACCAATTGGGATATGTAATTCTCTTTGTAGTTTCTTTGCAAAAAAATAAGCAACGGCAGAATAATTACTAATTGTAGAAGAGGAACAAACAGTCCATATTGCTCTCGTCGTGTATAGAGGCCATAACGACTGCTCTTTTTTTGCCACATCAAATCGAAGCAAATGAGAATAAGCATTTGCAATAATGGAATCCCTGTTAGGCAAAGAACCATAACTATTTTTACCTATTATAAACTCCATATTTGATTGCCCGGCTGCAAACCAAACATCTCCAATTAAAATATTTTGTACTTCTATTTTTTCATTTTCTGAAATAACCGAAATAGTTTGAGGTTGTGCATTTGCTTTACGTTTTGAAAAATAAATACTCCAAACAGAGTCATACCCAATTTGTGTGCTTTTTGATCGATTAGAAAAAATGATTGTAACATTTTTGTTTGGAATTCCTTTTCCCCAAATATGAATAGGTTTTTCTCTTTGCAGCACCATATTATCCGCAAACACTTGTGCTATCTGTAATTGAGCAGATACAAAACAAGGACTAAGAAATATTATAAAGACAAAATTTTTCAATTAAAAATCATCATTAAATGCAAAATTTGGTTTTCTATACATCCATTGTCCATTTGTAAAATCAGGAAATTCAACAGTTTGGTTTCCAAGTTCAATAGACTTTTCGCTCAGTGGTGCAATAGAACTCCAAGTAGCTGCATCATATACATCTAATACTGTTGGTAGGTTTCTTTTTATAGATTCAATAAATGAATGAATCACAAAAAAATCCATACCGCCATGTCCTGCACCTTCAGCATCTTTACTCCATTTTGCCCATAAAGGATGATCGTATTTATCTAACCATGTTTTAGCATTATCCCATTGATGTGGTTTGACAGATTTCCCTTCAATATATATTCCGTTATTGACATCCATCCATAGCCCATTTGTGCCTTGCACTCTAAATCCTAATGAATATGGGCGGGGTAAATTAGTATCGTGTTGTAATAAAACTGTTTCACCGTTTGCACAATTGATCGAAGTAGTTACAACATCTCCCAACTTAAAATTAATTTTTGCGTTGGGATGATTTTCGCCACATGTATTTACAATATGATTATGCAATCCTCTTGCTTTTGATGAGAAAGATGATAAGTTAGTGAACCGATTCCCGCGATTAATATTTGTGTATTGTGCTATTGGCCCGATACCATGTGTTGGATATAAGTCGCCATTACGATAAATAGAATGATGTGTTCGCCATTTGGCTTCACTCCATGCTTTATCCCCCATTTCACAACCATGGCCATATGCATTTATACCATCGTTAAATTTCACTTCTCTCAAATCATGTTGATACCCACCTTGTAAATGAATTAATTCGCCAAACAAACCCTGACGAACCATGTTTAAAATTGCCATCACATCTCGGCGATAACAAACATTTTCCAACATCATTACATGTGCTTTGTATCTTTCTGCAGCCATCACAACATCCCAATGATCTTGTAAAGTGATTCCAATTATTACTTCTGAAGCAACATATTTTAATCCCGATTCTATTGAACTTATAATCATTTCTTTATGCCATTCCCAAGGTGTAGCAATAATGATGGTATCTAAGTATTTTAATTCCAACATTTTTTTCCAGGCATAAATATCACCTGTAAAAATTTGCGGCATTTGTTTACCACTTTCTTTAATTAATTCTTTAGATGCAGTTAACATTCTTTCATCAATATCACAAATAGCAACAATTTCTACATCATGTCTTTTTAATAATAGTTCAAGATGATTTTGACCACGAAGTCCAACACCAACCATAGCAACTTTTACTTTTGTATCGGAAGAAGAAGCAAATAAATTACTTGTCGGAAACATTGCCAAAGAAGCCGCTGCGAGCCCTGTATTTTTAATAAAATCTTTTCTTTTCATGATTGATTTAACTAGATTATTTTATTTAAGGAATTTATAAGTTGGGAGATCACCTGACTATTAAAATATTTATTGCAAAGCTTCTTTCAATAATTGCATACAATACCATTCTTGTCTTGGCAAATGAAAAGGGCCTTTGTATAAATTCCCTTTTGCAGTTTGAGCAATAGTTCCATCGCGATGCAAATAACCAAACCATTCTTTGTTTTTTGTATCATGAAAATGTTTGTACGAATATTCATGCACCATTTGATGCCAGTCAGCATATTTTTGATTGCCAGTCACGAGAAAGGCTAATAAAGTTGCAATGGTAGTTTCGTTATGCGGCCACCAAAATTTCATGTCTTGCCAATATTCCTGAACAGGTTTATTATATACATCCCTGAAATAAAAGATGCCCCCATATTCTTTATCCCATCCACGTTTCCACATATAATCCAGCATTTTACAACCAAGTGCAATTAAATGAGGATCGTTGTTTCGGTATTTGGCTTCATGTAAAATAAACCATGCTCCTTCAATAGCATGACCGGGATTTAAAGTTCTTCCATCCACATGATCAATAATACTTCCATCCAGAGCTACCTGTTCCATCACACATTCAATATCATCTTTTACAAAACAAGTTTCAATATCTTTTATCCATTTCCCGATCCATTCATCACACCGTTCATCCCCAATAGTTTCTCTTAATTGTTGAGCTGTGTTAATCATAATCATAGGTACTCCAATAC
>JAGWPQ010000075.1 GCA_028877045.1 Bacteroidota bacterium
ATTGCCATGCAACATGCCTATTTTTTCTTCAAGCGTCATTTCTGAAATCAGCTTATCAATTTCAGCGTCATATTTAGAACTTAAAGACTTTATAGAAGAAGATATTGTTTGAGAATTGGCTTCTTGTGCATTAATAAGGATGGCCGAAACAATTACGAATAATGCTATTATTTCATTCTTCATCTTATTTTTTTGATTTATACTTTATAAGGTTTATGAGATAAACGTCATTTTCCCTGATATCAAATTCTTCAGAGAAAGCAGAATTGGACTTTATTTCAATTTGTTGCGTTACAATAGGATAACCGTTATTATCCTTCTTCAATTTCTCTACCTGTTGTTTGTTAAGTTGATTTGGTTTACCCATGTCTACATATTCGGTGTAAGCATCATTTATTCGGTAACCTATTTTATAAATCTTAAGTGTATACGTTCCTGCAGGTACATGAGATATATTTACTTTTACCTTTCCTTTTGATTTTGAAGGCAAATCTTTCACATAATATGCCTGATTATTTACAGAATCCGGAAGTGTGTTTGTAAAATTCCAAAGAAGCAATTGAATACCGCCATTATCTGTTTTAGTTGCCCAGGAACGTGTATCTGTATTTTTCAGTTCCGTTTTACCAAGTTTATTCATAAACTGGTAAGCATAAAATGCTGATTTGGGGATCCCTTGAATAGTAAGCAGTCCAAATCCTCCATGAAAGGGTGTAAAGCGAGGGCCTGGTTCTTCAAAAATATCAGTGAATACCCAATACGACATGGAGTTGGTTGCATTGCCGACCTGTTTTATTTTTTCCAGAATGTATGCCGCTTCATGATAACTGTCGTGAAGTGGGTCAGCAGGAGTGTAAGATGAACTCCATTCGGTATAATGCAACTCCAGGTTGGGTTTAGCAGAAGCATCTATCTCTTTACGGGATTGAAGCACATCTCCACTTACAGCCATTGAATCTTTGCTCAATACTGTGCCACTATTGCCAAATTCATCAAGAAAACCCTGCTTAACACCATACGAATGAGTACTAATAAAATCGATTGGAACATTGTTTTTAACGCAAAAATCAATCATCTCATTTTCCCACGCAGCGCCAGCCGTTCCCGGTCCTCCAACCCTGTAATCCTGATTTACGCTTTTGATAGCTTTGGCAGTGTACTGATATAATTTGAAATACTCTGCTTGTGATCCGGTCCAAAACCCGGGCGAAAGATTTGGCTCATTCCATACTTCAAAATACCATGTTTTCACTTCATCTACACCATAACGTTCGGTGAAATGTTGCGTAAGGTTACGGATAAACACCTCCCATTTATTGTAATCTTTGGGTGGCGTAACATTTCCCTTCCACCAAAAAATTGTTTGATGACTGCTTGCCAGTGCATTGGGCATAAATCCCAATTCTACAAATGGTTTAACACCTATACTTAACAGATAATCATACAATGCATCTATATACATATAGCTGTATTGTGGATTCCCTTTGTTGTCTTCTGTGTACACTGCCATGTCGTCGGTTAAAAGTCCATGCATGCGGATATACTTAAAATCACACTCTTTTTTTACAAATGCCAATTGTTGTTGCCAGTCGGCCCGAAGACCTTCATTAGCTCTACCGGCTCCGACACATTGCTTAAACATCTCGTTGAAAGCACCTTTTTCTTCATTATAATCAACATTAATCACCCTCGCCCGGTTTTCCGTTTTTTTGCTTATTTCATTTTGCGCAAAAACAGAAAACACAGGCAACAGGGCAATTGCAACGAAAAGAAACCGATTTAATTTCATTTTGAATTTGTTATTTGTTTTAAGAACAAGATCTACAGTAACCAATGTCTTATGCAGAAGATGAATCGCATACTATTAGCAACTGTGTTTTCAGCATTACAGTAAAAGGATAATAATTCACGAATCGGTTGACAATTATCCGGATATTTTTATTTACTACCCGCGATAATGGCATCAAGGGAACGTTGATCCTTTACTGTATTATTACTTCTATCTAAAATTCCACCTGTATCCCAAAAGAATGGTTTTAACCCGTGTGATATTGCCTGTTTAGTTACATAGGTTATCCAATAATCCACTGATGCTTCATGTGTTGGTAAATCTTTTGGTATATTGGCAGTGCCGTCTCGTCTATAAGCACCATATTCACCCATCAACACAGGAATACCCTTGTCGATAAATTTAGATTTTATGTAATCAAAATATTGAAGCTGCACATCTTCTTCTCCCCAGGTAGCATTTCGATCCGGTTCAATCGTAGAGTGATGTCCGGCACCCCAGTAGTAAAACATTTTACCCCAGCTAGCATCTCCATTTAAAGAGCAAAATTGGAAAGGTGTATAATTGTGATCTTCATACATAATGCGATTGGGTGCTGGATCGGTTGGAAATGCGTTTATGTTTATCAATTGATTATCTCCCTGAATAACCAGAGATCTATAAGCATTTCTTCCACCGGTGGAACGAACAGCATTCACAAAAGTCTGGTGGTATGACATCAGCACATCCATTTGGGCAGGAGAATTATTTGTATTCGGTTCATTGGCACTCGCAAACATCAAATGTTCATCAAAATCACGCATGGTTGTAGCTATTTGTTCCCAAAATGCCTTTTGCATGGCATTAACTGAATCCTTCTTAGCTATTGTACAATTTTGTTCAAGCCAGCCACCATCCCAATGGATATTCAGTAAAACATACATATCATTATTTACACAATATTGAACTACTTGTTTCACCCGCTTGAGCCAATTTGTATCTATATGTGCATCTATTGAATTATCCATATGCAGATACCAAGCACAAGGGATTCTAATGGCATTAAACCCACTCTGTTTTACAAACTTTATATAATTCTCGGTAATCGGAGGATTACCCCATCCGGTTTCCCCGCCAGGGGCTTCCATAGTATTGCCAATATTCCATCCTAAATTTATTTTGGCCGCCAATTGAACAGCTGTGCTGCTCATACCTGTTGGATCAGGAGCTATAGAATCTTTATAACTTGGGTAAAGAGTTGCTCTGCCAATCTGAGATACATAAGCATATAATACTGTCTTGCTATCCATTACAAAAGTAAGTGTAGCTGTACGGGTATTGATAGTTGGATTTGCAGTAGCTGTTATTGTTAATTGTGAAATTGCTGAAGTAGAACTATGGGTAGACAATGTGCACCAACTTTGGTCGGATGTTGCATCCCAACGACTGCCGTTCATTGAATCGGTTAATATAATATTCCCGCCCTCTGCTGTAAACTTCAGTGAGTCCGGAGTAACGCTAAACATCGGTTTTGTAACTAAAGGAGGGGGGGTATTCCCTGATTCGTTTTTTTTACAAGCAGTAGAAAAAGTAATACTTGCTGCCATAAATAAAAATAAAACACGCAACATTCTCATTTTATATTTTTTAAGTATTCAATCACTAACAAAACTATGGGAAGAGTCTCCAGACCTTCCCATAGTTAATTTAATTCGATATATAGTTCTAATGGGTATTGTAATAATCCAGCGAAATATAGTTGAAGATGAGCCAAAGTGTTCCGTTATCCGCTACTTCAACAACCTGCATGGAATTAGCATCAAGTGATTTAATAATCGCTTTTGCACCCCAGTTTACAACACGACCGCCTTGGTTCCCATCATGTATAAGTTGTGCACCAAAAGTTGCTAACTGATTGGTATTCGTGTACAACATAAATTTACCTGAGGCAGATCCTAAAGGAAGCGTTTTATTATTCGAGCTAAAATGTGCATCACCAATTAAATCAAAAGTCATAGTTCCGTAATCGGCTGCCGGCATAATCCAACTAGCCCATCCGGCATCCCATTCCCAACTATAGTCCGGCCCTGCGTAATAAACCGGTCCGTAAAAATATTTACTTACGCCTTTAGCATCCAGATCCAACACCCATGTTTTTGATTTCCCATACCCACCGGTAAGATTATTCCACATTGGTGTGTTAACAGCATTTTTATCCAGTGTATTTATAATCACAATAGCTGTATCGGCCTGAACAAAACCACCGGCACTTTCTACACCATACACAAATTTATACGTTCCTGGAAAGGGGATATTGATAGTGTCTTTTACCCGTAATGATTGCCCAAAAGGAGTAACCCACATTGGAGCAACATTGGGTGTTAAACTCGTTAAAACAATATCATTAGGGTTAGCTGATGAAGGTGCAATGGTGTACTGTAAAGCACTTTTATTAGCTAAAGCTCCCAATTGATACACATCAGGTCTGCAAGCTGAAAATAGCAGTGCTGAACCTAAAAAGGAAACTAATATTTTAAAATTATTTTTCATTTCTTTATATTTTAAATTATGAGATAGTTATTACCAACCGGCATTTTGTTTCAACATACCCGATGATAAAGTAATCTGGTCGTTAGGTATTTGCTGAAACCCGCGTGTAGCCGTAATATTTGCCTGTAGTTTAGAAGCAGAAGGCGGATTAGCCGTACCATCATTAAAGATCGAAACGGTGGTATTTGCTGCAATTGTAGAAGCAGCAACACTAATACCCTGACGCAATAAATCCCAATAACGGATTCCTTCACCTACAAATTCCAATCTGCGTTCTGCTAAAATATCTGCTTTGGATACAGAGGAAGCAGGCGTTGCTGTAGGATTTGCCCGTTGGTGCACCTGATTGAAATAACTTACAGCATTGGGGCTTCCTAATTCAGCAGCCATCAGCAAAACATCCGAATAACGAATAGCAAAATAGTCCTGATACTGACCAATCATAAAATCAGAAACAATTGAATTTCCGTTCTGATCACATATCGGACTATATTTTTTCAGATAATAGCCAGTGTACTCACGATTATTGCCCGATTTGGTAAAAGCAAGGTTTTCGTCAACTATCGAAGTAATGGAAGCAAAACGACGTGCATCAGTTGAAGCAAAAGCATTCCAAAGTTTAGGATCAACAGTGCATCCCCCCCATCCATATTGGTAAGGATAAATGCTTTGTTCAC
>JAGWPQ010000076.1 GCA_028877045.1 Bacteroidota bacterium
ACCATCACAGATTCGCTGCGGTGATTAAGATCAACCCATTCAAATCCGCCGGACTCAAATTGCTTTTCGTACAATGCAGGTTCGCTGCGATATAATTCATTTAATTTTTGTACGCAGTATTTCATACCACCGTGACTTACGTGCTGCAACAGATCCCATTGCAATTCGCTTTTATAATTCCATTCGCTTGTTTGTCCAAACTCATCTCCCATGAATAATAATTTTGCTCCGGGATGTGTGAACATGTACGTATATAAAATTCTGAGGTTGGCAAATTTCTGCCATTCATCGCCGGGCATTTTATAGATCATCGGGCTTTTGCCATGCACCACTTCATCATGCGATAAGGGCAACATAAAATTCTCGTCATAAAAATACATCATACTGAAAGTAAACTGATCCTGATTAGAACCACGAAATATTGGATCAAGTTTAAAATAATCCAATGTATCGTGCATCCATCCCATCATCCATTTCATGCCAAAGCCAAGCCCATCCTCGAATGTAGGACGACTGATACCCGGCCAATCGCTTGCTTCTTCTGCAATGGTTTGAATATCGGGAAAGTCGCGGTACAATGTTTCATTAAGATCTTTGATGAATGCAATGGCTTCTATATTTCCGTTGCCGCCATATTCATTCAATTCCCATTGACCATCTTTACGGCTGTAATCCAATCGTAGCATAGAACTCACTGCATCTACCCTAATACCATCAACATGAAATTGTTCGAACCAGAACCTCGCACTGCTGATCAAAAAGCTTTTTACTTCGCCGCGTTTATAATTAAAGATGTAAGAGTTCCAATCGGGGTGGTAACCTTTACGCATATCGGCATACTCGTAAGTATGCGTTCCATCAAACATAAATAAACCATGTGCATCGTAAGGAAAATGCGATGGCACCCAATCCAAAATTACACCAATGCCTGCCTGATGAAATGCATCAATCATTGCAGCAAATTCCTGCGGATTTCCAAATCGTGATGTTGGTGCAAAAAAACCTGTGCCCTGATAACCCCAGCTTCCATCGAAAGGATGTTCCATTACCGGCATGAATTCAACATGCGTGAAAGCCATTTCTTTTACATAAGGAACTAATCTTTCGGTTATTTGCTGATAAGTATTGTATGTTTCTTCATCATATTTATTGGGCCGCATCCAGCTTGCCAAATGCACTTCGTAAACAGAATAAGGTGATGATAAGGCGTTGTGTTTTTTTCTTGTCTTCATCCAATCTGCATCATGCCATTCATAATTTATTTGCCATGTGATGGATGCAGTGAAAGGACGTTTTTCCCAAAAATGTGCATAGGGATCGCCTTTATCTAATTTCATTCCCTGATAACCATGAATATGATATTTGTATGCTTCTCCTGCATGAACATCGGGAATAAATCCTTCCCAAATCCCTGAATTATCTAATCGCACTTTTAACGGATGAGATTCTTTGTTCCAATTATTAAAATATCCTGTAACCGTTACCAGTGTTGCATTTGGAGCCCATACGGCAAAATAAGTTCCCCATTTATCCAATACCTGAATTTGCTTGTTGCCAAATACTTTATACAAACTGTAATGCGTACCGTTTTGAAAATTGCGCACATCATCATCAGTCAATAATGAATAATTCCAGACAGATTGGGTGGCATCAACAAAATGGATCTCTTCATATTTTTTTGCCGACTGAATATTGTCTTTTGACGTTTTAGCCATCATTAAAGTATTGAGTAAAAGTTTGTTATTTAAATATACAACAATAAAAACTGTAAGCCGATAAAATAAACATACGCCGTTTTTTATTCATCATCCGTAAAAAAATAAAAATAAATTTTGCGCAACCAAAAAGTTGCATATATATTTGCAACCGAATAGTTGCACAAAATGAGAAGAGATATTTTTCAGGCGATAGCCGACCCGACACGCAGAGCCATTATCAGTTTGATCATGTTGCAAAGCATGACCCCCAATGCCATAGCAGAGAAATTTGATTCAAGCCGTCAGGCTGTTTCTAAGCATATTAAAATATTGCAGGAATGCGGCCTTGTAAAAAGTAAACAGGATGGTCGTGAGATCTATTATCAGATAGAAGTAAAAAAATTAAAAGAAGTGACAGATTGGTTAGCACCTTTCCAGCAAATGTGGGAAGAAAGGTTTGACAGGTTAGACGATTATTTATCCAAAATACAAAAACAAAAAAAACATGCAGCAAGAAAAAAATAAAACATCGGATAGAGAATTGCGCATTTTTAGAATATTAAATGCACCCGTAGAATTGGTATGGGAAGTATGGACCAATCCTGAACACATCGCCAACTGGTGGGGACCCAACGGTTTCAGCAATACCATTCACAAAATGGATCTGCAACCCGGTGGCGAATGGCTTTTGACCATGCATGGGCCCGACGGAAAAAATTATCCGAACAAAAGTATTTTTTCGGAGATCATTCCTTATAAAAAAATCGTTCTGCAACACTTCAATCCAAATTTCGTTGCAACCATTGAATTTACTGGTGAACATGAAAAGACATTACTTAACTGGCACATGCTTTTTGAAACAACAGAAGTGTTTGATGCCGTAGTGAAAGCACATAAAGCAGATGAAGGATTGAAACAAAACGTTGAAAAATTGGATGTTTATTTATCCAAAACATTTGAGCCGTTTGTTATTGAGCGTGTATTCAACGCCCCTGTTGCATTGGTCTGGAAAGCCATTACCGACAGGGATGAAATGAGTAAATGGTATTTTGATCTGAAAGCCTTTAAACCTGAGGTTGGGTTTGAATTTGAGTTTTACGGAGGAGATAAAAATAAACAATGGCTGCATCTTTTAAAAGTTACAGAAGTAATACCCGAAAAGAAACTTACGTACAGCTGGCGATATGATGGTTACAGCGGCATTTCGTATGTATGTTTTGAATTGTTTTCACAAGACGATAAAACCATTTTGAAATTGACGCATACCGGTTTGGAATCATTTCCTACTGATATTGTTCCTGAATTTAAGAAAGAAAATTTTGTTGCCGGCTGGACATCGCTCATCGGTACTTCATTAAAAAATTATTTAGAAAAATAAAGTTCAAAAAAACATTACTCATATTAAATCAAACCTCATGAAAACAAATTACAACATCAATAAAGAAGCAAAGCAAATAATTGTTGAGCGGTCTTTCAGCGCATCAAAAGATCTGGTTTGGGATGCTTACACAAAAAGCGAGATACTTGAACAATGGTGGGCGCCCAATCCCTACAAAACAATTACCAAGGAAATGAATTTTTCTGAAGGTGGTCATTGGTTTTATTATATGCTGAGTCCGGCCGGAGAGAAACATTGGTGCTTAGTAAACTATATCAATATAAAACCACAAGATTTTTTTTCAGCAAAAGATGGTTTTTGTGATGAGAACAAAACTGTCAACACATCTTTTCCAAGCACATACTGGGAAAATAATTTTCTGGAAGAACAAGACTATACCAAAGTGATCACCACACTCAATTTTCAAAGCGTCGAAGCATTAGAACAATTGGTCAGCATGGGCTTCAAGGAAGGGTTTGCGATGGCGCACGAAAATCTGGATCAGCTTTTCTTAAAAATGAAATAAGGTTTATAAATAAAAATGCTCCGTTAGTTCGGAGCATTTTTTTTATTTATCGAATCAATCATTCTTTATACTTAGCCGGTGTACCTGGTTTTGGAATTGATGCAGCAATAAATTTTCTTAAACTCTCGGTTGCTTTTGCCAGATCATCTTTGCGCAAATACATCATGTGTCCGCTTCTGTATCCTTCCCAACTCATGCGGTCTTTTAATTTACCACTTGGGTCAATTTGCCACATGCTATATTTTGCATTGAAGTAATCGCAGGCACCATCAAAATATCCCGATTGAACCAATAAGTGCATGTAAGGATTTTCGGACATTGCTTTTCCTAAATTAAATCCGGTTTTATCATTGGTTCTGTCCCATGGATAAACGGGGCCAAATAAATAATAACTCAGATCGGTTTTAAATTTCAATTCATCACGCAAATAAATATTCATGGCAGGCATAAAAGAATGTTCCCATGAAGAAAGTTCTGCATTATAATCAGGCCGTTCGCCTG
>JAGWPQ010000012.1 GCA_028877045.1 Bacteroidota bacterium
AAACTATTTACAGAGTAATAATTAAATCTTAATTAAAAATGCAACGAATTTTGATCATTTGTTTGTTCGCAATAACTAATTTAGTTTCCTGCGCTCAACCTCAAATTAAAACTAAGAATATGAGTAATACTGCAATCCCTGCGGGTTTAAAGACTGAAACAGCCACTTTTGGTGAAGGTTGTTTCTGGTGTACTGAATCTTTTTTTCAAAGACTGGAAGGTGTTTTACAGGTAAAAAGTGGCTATGGCGGCGGCTTTGTAGAAAACCCAACTTACGAACAGGTTTGTGATAAAACTACAGGGCATGTTGAATTGGCGCAGATCATCTACGATCCTTCAAAGATTTCTTATGACGAATTGCTGGAAGTTTTCTGGAAAACACACGATCCTACCACCATGAATCAACAGGGAAATGATGTGGGTCCGCAATACCGGAGTGTTATTTTTTATCACAATCAGGAACAAAAAGAAAAGGCTGAAAAATATAAAGCAGCTTTGCAAAAAAGCGGTGCATGGGATAAACCAATCGTTACAGCCATTGAGCCTTTCAAAAATTTTTATCCTGCAGAGAACTATCATCAGAATTATTATAACGATAATCAAAATCAGGCATACTGCCGTTTTGTGATCCGTCCCAAACTCGAGAAATTCGAACATGTGTTTAAAAATAAATTGAAAAAGCAAACAGATAATTAAATAAATATTTTTGTTACCGTCTGCAGTACAAGTGGCATCATCGTTGCCTTCGCTTCTTCCGGTGGAAGAAGGGCAGACTCGTACTGCAAACCATTTATCATCTTTTACCATTTCTTTTTATCAACATTAAAATGAATATGCTACTTTTAAAACATGAATAAGAAATTCTTGTTTTTGGCAGTAGCAGGTTTACTCATTGGTCAATTTTCTTTTGCACAATTAGGCGAAAAGAAAGTTGTGTTTACACACGCCGATACTTTGCGCGGCAGTTTAAACCCTTACCGTACCTGGTGGGATGTCTTGCGTTACGACTTAACTGTTAAACCCGATTTTAATTCTAAAACCATCGGGGGAAAAACTGTCATAGAATTTAAAACAGTGTATAATGTTGTTGATCTGCCAAAAGATAAAGCCGAAGAACTGTTCAGGATGCAGATCGATCTGCAACAACCTTTGATCATCGACAGTATCAAAAAAGATATCGAGATCACAAAGTTCAATCCAAAAACAAAAACCTATGTGCATGATAAATTTATTTCCAGGAAATTAAAATTCGAAAGAACAGATAATGTTGCCATTGTTCAGTTGGAATGGGAATACCGTTTAAAAGAACAGGACACGAAGGATTCTATCATCATTTATTATCATGGTAAACCAAGAGAAGCCATTCGTCCACCATGGGATGGCGGCTGGATATGGAAAAAAGATGAGGAAGGCCGGCCATGGATGAGTGTTGCCTGCCAGGGTTTAGGTGCCAGTGTTTGGTATCCATGCAAAGATCATCAAAGCGATGAACCCGATGATGGCGCTACTTTAACAGTTATTGTTCCCGATACTTTAGTAGCTGTTGGAAACGGCAGATTAATTGATAAATCTCAAATTGCAAATTCGAAATTAGCATCATACACATGGGAAGTAAAAGATCCCATCAACAATTATCTTATCATTCCTTCCATCGGAAAATATGTAAACTTCACTGATACATTGATGGGCGAAAAAGGAAAATTGGATCTAAGCTATTGGGTATTGGATTATAATCTGGCCAAAGCAAAAGAACAATTTAAACAAGCCAAATTAATGTTGCGTGCATTTGAATATTGGTTTGGCCCCTATCCTTTTTACGAGGATAGTTATAAATTGGTCGAATCGCCGCATCTGGGCATGGAACACCAAAGTGCAATTGCATACGGAAATAAATTTGCGAATGGTTATTTGGGAAGAGACCTTAGCGGCAGCGGCTGGGGATTGAAATGGGATTATATTATTGTGCACGAAAGCGGCCACGAATGGTTTGCCAATAATATTACTTCGAAAGACCTTGCCGATATGTGGATACACGAAGGCATTACCGATTACGGCGAAACATTATTTACAGAATATT
>JAGWPQ010000077.1 GCA_028877045.1 Bacteroidota bacterium
CCGAATGCCGCAGAAGTGGCTGCAAGAATTGTTGAAAAGGTGAGAGTGAATCCGGGCAATTATGTTGACAAGAAAAAATTTGAACAAATTGATTATAGCGATGCGGAATATGTTGAAGAAATTGAAAGGATCCGTGAACGATTTACGCCACTGATTAAAATTTGTAAAGAATACGGAACGGCGATGCGGATTGGAACCAATCATGGTTCGTTGAGCGACAGGATCATGAGCCGTTATGGCGATACAGCGAATGGCATGGTAGAAAGTGCAATGGAATTTTTAAGAATTGCAAGAGGAGAAAATTATCATAATATTTTGTTGAGCATGAAGAGCAGCAACCCGCAGGTGATGGTGCAGGCTTATCGTTTATTGATTCAACAAATGGATGCAGAGTTTGGCGAATGTTATCCTTTGCATCTCGGCGTTACAGAAGCCGGCGATGGCGAAGATGGCAGAGTGAAAAGTGCCGCAGGTATTGGTACTTTATTGGAAGATGGCATTGGCGATACGATTCGTGTTTCGTTAACCGAAGATCCGGAATTTGAAATTCCTGTTTGTAAAGACCTGGTGAAACGTTATGCTGTTGATGGTGGACGATTGAAGATTGACGGCAACATTCCAACCATTGAAACTATTCCTTATTCACCTTTTGAATATAAAAGAAGAGAAACATTTTCGGTTGATAATATTGGTGCGAAACATGTTCCGGTTGTTGTTGCTGATCTGAGTAAAATAAAAAACATTACAACAGAACATTTGCAAAGTGTTGGATATACTTATGCTGCGGCAACCGATAAATGGAATATCACCGATGCTGCGGCTGATTATATTTTTACGGGACATCAGTTATTGAATTTTGCATTGCCGGGAACTTTGAAAGTAATTGTATATCCCGCTGCATGGGCTTTGGCGGAGGATAAAGAAAAATATTTTCCAATCTTTGATGCAGGTGGATTTGAAGAGGCCGAACAAAAAAGTGATGCAATTAATTTTGTGATGATCGATTGTTTTAATGATGAAACTTCTATCAACGATTTCACTTATCTGGATGAATTGGCAAACGATAAAACTGTTGTGTTTTGTTTAAGCAGTACCAACAAACATGCAATGCCATCGGTAAGAAGAATGTTTATGGAATTGATGAACAGAAAAATTAATAACCCGGTTGTTATTAATTGCGACAGTCATTGGCAAACTGCTGATGAACATCTGATTCATTATTCAACCGAATGCGGTGCCTTGTTGTTGGACGGTTTTGGCGATGGAATTTGTTTGGGAATGAATGAGAAAAGTTACAGGTTACAAGATTCAAGTATCAAGAATGCAAGTGGTAGAAATTATTTGCAAAATAATTCGGCAGAACAATTTATCAATAATACTGCATTCTCAATTTTGCAGGCAACAAGAACAAGGATTTCTAAAACGGAATATATTTCTTGTCCGAGCTGCGGCCGAACATTATTTGATTTGCAGGAAACCACAGCAAAGATCCGTTCCAGGACCAATCATTTAAAAGGAGTGAAGATCGCTATCATGGGCTGCATTGTAAATGGTCCGGGCGAAATGGCTGATGCCGATTTTGGTTATGTGGGAAGTGGTGTTGGAAAAATTACTTTGTACAAAGGGAAAGAGATAATGAAAAAAAATATCGACAGCAGTATTGCTGTTGATGAATTAATTAATTTATTAAAAGAGAATGAAGCGTGGATTGAACCGGGTAATTAATGTTGAATGTGTGAATGAGAGAATAATTGTTCAATAAAGTACTGAACGTACAAGAGTGCGACGCAACAGCAGCTTCATTTTTATTCTGTTGTCTGCTACAAAAAAATCTAAATTATATTTGCCCCGCTTATGAGTAACAAACCCGTTTTACATACTATTCTTTCGCCGCGATTATTTAATTTATATGATATAAGCAACAGCGTTGTTGTAATCATTGATGTGTTCAGGGCAACATCGACCATTGCAACCGCATTGTTTAACGGTGCAAAAAAAATTATTCCTGTGGATGATGTTGCAAAGTGCATAGAACTCGGAAACGCAACACCCAACAGCATTACAGCGGGTGAACGTGATGGAAAAATAATTGAAGGGTTGAGTAACGGCAATTCGCCCGCCGAATATCCGCGCAGTTTTATTGAAGGAAAAACATTGGTGCTAACAACAACGAACGGCACAAAATTATTACATATTGCTTTGAAGAATGGCGCTGATGAAGTAATTACAGGAACGTTTCCGAATTTGTCGGCTGTATGCGATCATTTAATACTAAAAAACAAAAATGTTATTCTTGCCTGCAGTGCATGGAAAGATAAATTTAATTTAGAAGATACTTTGTTTGCAGGTGCAGTAATTAATCGCATTAAAGAAAATTTTACCATTCATTGCGATTCATCGCTGATGGCCGAAGAAATGTATCTGCTGCATAAACATGAAATGAAAAATTTTATCCGCCGCACCACGCACTGGCACCGCCTTGCTGCGTTTGGATTAGAGAAAGATCTGGAATATTGTGTGAGTGAAGATGTGGCAAATGTTTTGCCTGTTTATATAAACGAAGCGTTGATCCTTTTGTAGGGAAAAACCTGTAAATATCGGAATAAAAAATAACATTCATTCCTTTTCTCTGTACTATATTTTCTTAACAAACATTTCATTCACAAAGCTTTCATTTTAGTAGAAAGTGTCAACTGCATTCCTTTATTTTTGCAAATTGCCCTTTTGAGAAAAGGTGATAGATGATAAATAAAAAATAACTGTTATTTAAAATTCTGTCATCCATCATCAGTAAACTGTTATCTATTTTATGGCTTTACCGTATCTTATTAAACACATTTATAACAACGGCTCGGAAGAAGTTATTCGTCGCGGAAAAAAAATTCATGCATTGGGAAATGTGGAACTGGTTGAGTATGATGAATTGATGAATGCTGTTATTTTTCGTGTTAAGGATGATACTTACTCTACTTATTATAAAGTCCATATCAACAAGTTCAAAGATCCGCAAACCATTTCGCTTCGTTGCAGTTGCCCATATAATTTAAGTGAAGTTTGCAGGCACAAAGCGGGCGCATTGTTTCAGTTGCAGGAAATGCTGGACAGAAATATGCTGGGCGATAAACACATGGTGTACGATCAAAAACACACAGTTGTAAAAATGAAGCAACTGGAATTGAAGATGATCAGAATGTTGTCGGCACCGGAAAATTTAGAAGCTGCCGAAGATTATTTACGCAGCAACAAAGCAACTATTCTCGAAGCAAAAGAAGAAAGAGTGTTGGCCGAAATGGAAGTAGATGGAAAACTATTTAAATTATTAATTCAAAAAAACGAAGAACGAAATTTTGATACAAGTTGTAATTGCAACAGCGATGTAGATCATCCATTATGTATGCACAAAGATGTTGTGCTGTTGCAATTATTAAATACCTACGGACCAAATTATTTCGATACGATCCGCAATTGGGATAAAGAAAAAAATAAACTTTTATCGTTGTATGGTTATTCGTTGGCAGATGATTTGAAAAGTAAATTTGAATTTACTTATGTAAATGGCAAACCATTTTTAAAAGTGTTGGATTCAACCATTAAAAGAGTTGTTGCAAGTTCAACATCAAACGATCTTCGTCCGCGGCCTGCTCATCTTGAATCAGTCGAAAAGTCTGATGAGCCTTTGGTGTTAGAAGAAATTGAAACACCAAAAAAATCGGCGATGAAATTGGGCGTTGTTTTAACAACACATCAGGAACAATATCCTTATGTTCAGATCGAAGCTGTGCAGGGCGAAGCTGATGAAGACTTTTCAAAATTTGTTGGTAAAGTTGAAAAATTAGATCTCAGCCGCTTTATCAATACAGAAGTTTTTAGCGAAGAAGATAAAATGTTATTACAGCAGGTTCGTAAATTATTACCTGGAGAAGTAAACAGATATTTGAACCGTAATTCGCCGTTCAGCGGTATTTGGGAAAATATTATTCAGCAGCATGATGATGAACTGCCCGAAGAAACAAGGCATCTCATCAACGAATACCTGCACGTTAAATTCAAGAAATTATTTGCCGATCTGGCTGAAAGTAATTTTGCTTTTTATCTTCCGTATCAAAAAGCCTTTAATACTTCAAACCTGCGTCAGGCGGAGTTTTCGGCGCATTACATTGCTCCCGAATTCATTGTTAATTACAACAACAATCAATACGAAGTTGAATGCCGGGTGAAGCTGCCCCTGGCCGATCTGAATGTTACCGAAAATGAATGTGCGGCTCCATTATTTTTTCAATATCACAATCAATTTTATACATGGCAACGCAGCGAAGATGTGATGGTGATCGAAAAATTTTTACCAACAGGTAAATTAATTATTGATGAAGAAACATGGGTTAAGCATTTGCAGGAATTTATTTTGCCGCTCACAAAAGAATACAATGTACACTTTGGGAATTTAAAGAAAGAAGAAGTAAAAGACCTTAAACCCGAAGCAAAAGTTGTTTTAAAAGAGAAAGGCGATTTTCTGGTTTTTCAGCCGGTGTTTAATTATAAAGGATATGATGTTAAAGCGGGGGATAAAGAAAAAATAGTTTTGCCGCTGGGCGATAAATTATTAGTGATTCAACGTAACCTTGAAGCTGAAAAAGAATTTGTGCAAAAGGTTGAAGCATTGCATTCCAATTTTATTCATCCGCTCGAAAATGATACACTTGCTTTAAAAGGTGTTGATGTTTTAAAAAATAACTGGTTCTTTTTATTTGTTGATGCGATGAAAGAAATGCAGATACCTGTTTTTGGTTTCGAAGCATTAAAGAATTTTCGTTTCAACACGGCTAAACCTTCCACAAAAATTTTCATCAGTTCACATACCGATTGGTTTGATGCAAAAATTGAAATTCTTTTTGGTGAACAAAAAGTAACTGTTGCCGATGTTAAAAAAGCATTGCAAAATAAACAGCAGTTTGTTCCTTTATCGGATGGCACATTAGGTATATTGCCCGAAGAATGGATCAAAAAATATTCTTTGTTATTCCGTGTGGGCGAAGGAAAAACTTCACAACTGAAACTGAGTAAATATCATTTCAGTGTGATTGAAGAACTGTATCTCGAAAGAAACGAAGAAGAATTAAGTATCCAATTAGAAGAAAAATATGAACGGTTAAAATCTAATCATTCCATTAAAAATATTGAGGCACCTGCACATTTAAAACATGTGTTACGGCCTTATCAGGAAAGCGGTTTTCAATGGTTGAATTATTTACGCGAAGTGCAGTGGGGCGGCATTCTGGCCGATGATATGGGTTTGGGAAAAACCATTCAGGCATTATCATTTATACATCACATCAAAGAAGAACAAGGTTCTTTAAAGGCATTGGTCATTTGCCCTACAACCTTAATGTTCAACTGGCAAAACGAAATAAAAAAATTTACACCATCACTTACATTTTATATTCATCACGGTGGCGGAAGGATCAGAGAAAGTATTTATCAGGATCATATCGATGTTATCATCACCACTTACGGAACATTACGCAGCGATATAAAACAATTCATCGAAGTTGATTTTGATTATGTGATCCTGGATGAAAGCCAGGCCATAAAAAACCCGGCAAGCAAAGTCACCAAAGCGGCCTGTTTGCTGAAATCCAAGAACCGCTTGTGTTTGAGCGGTACGCCATTGCAAAATAATACCTTCGATATTTTTGCGCAGATGAATTTCTTAAATCCCGGCATGCTGGGAAGTATGGAATTTTTTAAACAGGAATTTTCGATACCTATAGATAAGTTCGGCGAAAAAGAACAAAAAGATCACCTGCGAAAATTATTATATCCGTTTATTTTACGCCGAACAAAAGAACAGGTTGCAAAAGATCTGCCCGAAAAACAGGAAATGATCCTGTTCTGCGAAATGGGCGATGAACAACGTAAAATTTATGATGCTTACCGTAACGATTACCGCGATAAAATTCTCGGCGTTGTTGATACACAGGGTGTACAAAAATCGCAGTTAACTATTTTACAGGGATTGATGAAATTGCGACAAATATGCGATAGCCCTGCAATTGTAAACGAACCCGAACGTTTCCCGAATGTATCGGTTAAGTTGGAAGAGATTGGAAGAGAACTTACCGAAAACATCAGTAACCACAAGGCTTTGATCTTTTCGCAATTTTTGGGAATGCTTGCATTGATCAAAGAAAAATTAAAAGAGTTGGGCGTTGTGTACGAATATTTTGATGGAAGCACTTCGGCTGCTGACCGTGAAAAAGCCATCAATCGTTTTCAGAGTGACGATGAATGCCGTGTGTTTTTAATTTCTTTAAAAGCAGGTGGTGTGGGTTTGAATTTAACTGCTGCCGATTATGTTTATATTGTTGATCCGTGGTGGAACCCTGCGGTTGAACAACAGGCTATTGATCGTACGCATCGCATCGGTCAAACCAAAAACATTTTTGCATATCGTATGATCTGCACTGATACAGTAGAAGATAAAATTTTAAAACTGCAGGAACGCAAACGTAATCTTGCCAAAGATCTGATCACCGACGATGAAGGTTTTGTAAAGAGCCTGACAAGAGAAGATGTGGAATATTTATTCAGTTAATTTTTTATAGCCGGTCCAGATGGCTATTGGGATATTTCAATAAAACTTTTGTTGCATCGCATACTTGTACACTTTGTTCTTTGTGCAATATTTTATCACAGATTAACAGAATTAAAAAATACGCGTCGATAAGAGTTCAATAAAGTATAGAACGTTGAAGTGTGCGACGCAACTGTTGTTGAGAGCAGTACAAACGTTGGTACAACAACAATAATAATTATACTTTTGAATTGTATTATTTCCCCGAATAAAATTCAGTTACACCGATATTATAGCCTCATGCCTATTCATCCAAACCGCCCACCGATTTTTTAATATAATAATTTAATTAGTAATGTAGTTTGCAGTCTTATTACACCGCGACCATGAAGAAATTTATTTTTACGGCCATCTTAAGTTTGATGTGCGGAATACTTTTTGCACAAACTGTTGGAACAGTTAAAGGGAAATTGATCGACAGTATTGGTAAGCAATCACTTAAAGATGCTTCTGTTGAAATATTAATAGCAAAAGATTCTTCAAGATCGATGTTGGGATTAGCGAAAGCGGATGGAAGTTTTGAAATAAAAAATATTCCTTTAGGCAACTATATTATTCGAATTTCTTTCCAAAGTTATGTGTCTCAATTTAGAAATATAAAAATTGCAAAAGCAAATCAGGAAATTAATGTGGGGAATATTTATTTGGTTTACAGTTCGGATAGATTACCTGATGTTGTTGTTACGCAATCGCCTGTTCAAATAAAAAAAGATACTGTTGAATTCAATGCATCCAATTTTACCGTAAAACCAAATGCTGTTGCTGAAGATCTTTTAAAGAAAATACCCGGTATGGATGTTGATAAGAGTGGTGCTATTAAATCGCAGGGTGAAACTGTTCAAAGAGTTTTGGTGAATGGGAAAAGATTTTTTGGTGATGATCCGAAAATGGCGACAAAAAATTTACCTCCTGATGTGATCGATAAAATACAGGTGTTTGATGATCTAAGTGATCAAAGCAAGTTCACCGGATTCGATGATGGCAACCGCGTTAAAACAATTAATATCACCACAAAAAAAAATACAAGCAAAGGATATTTTGGTAAAGCAGTTGCAGCTGCAGGCACCGATGGTAATTATGATGAAAGCTTTAACATGCATCGCTTTGATGGCAACACACAAATATCTGCACTGGGTCAGGCAAATAATATTAATAAACAAAATTTTACACCACAAGACATGTCGGGTGGTGGCGGAGGTCGCGGTGGTGGTGGTTTCAATAGTGGCAGTTCGGGCATAACAACGACATTGGGCGCCGGTTTAAATATGAAAACTTCCTGGGGAAAATTGAACAGCAGTGCATATGGAAGTTATTTTTATAATGATTTAAAAGGCGATGTTGAACAGCAAAGCCTAACACAAACTTTAATTACAGCAGATTCATCAACCTTTAAAAACAGCGTTTCATCATCGGCTTCTAACACAGCTAATCATCGAGTAAATTTTAATCTGGAAGAAAATTTCGATTCATCGAATTCATTGGTTGCAAGACCAAATATTGCATTTCAAACATCAACTCCTAATTCATCTTCAAGCACTACAACAACAGGTACAACTGGATCTTTAATTAATAATTCGGTAAATACATCAAGCAGTTATAACAGTGGTTATAATATTAATGGAGCCAATGCACAGTTGAGACATCGGTTCAATAAAAAATTCAGAACGATTTCATTAGATCTTAATTTTTCTAACAGTGCAAATGATGGTAATGGATACAGTTATGCTGTTAACTCTTTTTATGGTACACATCCAAACAGTGCTATATTAAATCAATATTATGTTGATTCATTTCACTCATTTAGTTTTACGCCAACATTATCTTACACCGAACCAATAGCAAAAAATCAAATCTTAGAATTCAGGTATAGTTTTAATACAAATACTAATCATTCTGTAAATAATACTTACGAGTATAATACTGTAACAAAAATTTATGATAAGTTCGACAGTCTGTACAGCAATAGTTATAAATACAATGCAAGTTCGAATACATTGTCAGTTAGCTATCGTTTACAGGAAGCAAAATATAATTTTAATATTGGCACAGGACTTCAATACACGGATTATAAAAGTGAGAATACAGTAAAAAATATAATTGTTGCTCATAATTATGTAAACATTACACCTACTGCCAACTTTACTTATAATTTTAAAAAGACCGAAAACCTGAGAATATTTTATTCGGGCAGAACCGGCCAACCAAGTGTTACAAATCTTCAACCTTTAAAAACGATCAGCGGATTAGATACTGCCATGGGTAATCCAGATTTAAAACCGCAGTTCGTAAATTCGGTTAGGCTGTTATATACTTCTTTCGATCCGGTTACGCAGCACATCATGTTTGCTACCATTAATGCAAGTGCTACAACAAACGATATTCAGAGTTCTATTATTCAGCACAGCAACGGAACAAAAACCACAACCTATGCCAATTTAAACGGTACTTATAATATTAATGGATATTTTAATTATGGTTTTGCATTAAAGAAACCAAAATCCAATCTCAACTTCGCAACCAATATTGGTTATACGCAAAGTCAAACTTTAGTATCAACCGATTCAACTTTGCTTACACCAAAAAGTAATTTTACAAAAAACACAACATTGGGTGAAACTGTAAAATGGACGACCAATCTGAAAGACAATTTCGATATGAATCTTTCGGCAGGAACCAATTATGTTATTGCATACAATACTTTAAATCCAACGCAAAACGCAAATTATTTTGTTCATACCGTAACAACAGATTTTACATTTTATACAAAAAGTGGTTGGATATTGGCATCAGACTTTACTTATACCTATAGTGGCAATCGTCCACCGGGATACAATGCCAGCGTGCCTTTGATCAATCCATCCATTGCCAAACAATTTTTTAAAAATAAAGCAGGTGAATTGCGATTGACAATTTTTGATTTATTAAATCAAAATGTTGCAGTTTCCAGATCAGTAAGTACAAACACAATTGTTGACAGCAAAACAAATGTGCTGAAACAATATTTCATGTTAACCTTCACATATAACCTCCGCAATTTTGCAGGTCAACAACAAAAAATGCCAAACATGTTCAGAGGCATGCGGCCACCGGGTTTTGGTGGTGATGGCGGGCATTTTGGTGGTTGGCACAGAGATTAATTATTTTATTATTTGTTTACCTGCGATTGTAATTCTATCGGGCTGTTGTTGCGTCGCACCCTTCAACGCTTTGTTCTTTGTTCGACAAAATATTAACTAACAAACGTAAGTTCAATAATCGTATAATAATAGTATTCAATATCAGCACAAAAAACTTTCACAAAAAAAATTACTTCATTTATTGTAAACTGTTATACTTTTACAGCCTTATAAAATTTGTTCACCTATTTATATTGAACAAGAAATTGAAAAAGATAACATCACATACACAATTATCGGCTACTCATCCTGCATTAACAGGTATGGGTAATGGCGTATGTACTTTTAACTTTCTGTATTTACTGCGACGACCTCGTATCTAATATTTATTGCCGTAATCTTCGGCAGCAACGGGCATTTCACTAACATAAAAAAGCCCATCGTGTATTTACTCAAATTTATCATTCCTAATAGTTGCAATAAAAAGTGGAGAATCAACAACAAATCATTATTCGTGTAGCAGACCAGTCAGATACGCATTATGCAAAATGCATTACCGACGAAATGGAATCATCGGCAAAAGCCCGTGGAACAGGAATTGCAAAGCGCTCACCTGAATATGTTGCTGCAAAAATGCTGGAAGGCAAAGCTGTAATTGCTGTTACAACATCCGGCCAGTGGGTTGGCTTCTGTTATATTGAAGAATGGAGCCACGGAAAATTTGCTGCCAACAGCGGATTGATCGTTGCACCCGAATTCAGAAAGAGTGGCGTGGCAAAACAGATCAAACAAAGAATATTTAATTTATCGAGAGAAAAATATCCCGATTCTAAAATATTTGGTTTAACCACCGGATTGGCTGTGATGAAAATAAACAGCGAGTTGGGTTACGAACCGGTTACGTACAGCGAACTAACAGATGATGAAACTTTTTGGGCCGGTTGCAAAAGCTGCGTGAATTATGATATTTTGATGAGCAAGGATAGAAAGAATTGCATGTGCACGGCTATGTTGTTTGATCCGAAAGATCATTACGAACCAAAAGAAACAAAAGAATATTTCGAAGAAAATAAAAAAGGATTTGAACGATTAGTAAGATTTAAACAATGGAAACTACTGCGGCCTTTTTTAAAAAAAGATAATGGCGGTGGCGCAAACGGACAAAAATCCTCCTTGTTTAATTTCTTTGTTCATTTATAGAAAGGCGTTGAAGTGAGTGACACAACGAAGATGCCATTTGTACAGCAGCCGGTAACAAAAAATTTAATTAATAAATATTGTAAGATGAAAAAAGTTGTATTAGGATTCAGTGGCGGATTAGATACCACTTTCTGCGTAAAACATTTTGAAGAAAAAGGTTACGAAGTACACAGCATCATTGTAAACACAGGTGGTTTCAATGAAGATGAATTAAAAAAAATAGAGGAACACGCATATAAACTTGGTGTAAAAACGCACACAACGGTAAATGCGGTGAAAGGTTATTACGACAGCATCATCAAATATTTGATATTCGGAAATGTTTTAAAAAATAATACGTATCCGTTGAGTGTGAGTGCCGAAAGATTAAGTCAGGCATTGCATATTGCAGAACATGCTAAAAAATTAAATGCCGATGCTGTGGCACATGGAAGTACCGGTGCAGGAAATGATCAGGTGCGTTTTGATATGATTTTTCACATCATGATCCCGGGAGTTGAAATTATTACACCGATCAGAGATTTAAAATTAAGCCGCGAAGAAGAGATCACTTATTTAAAAAGTAAAGGTGTTGATATGAATTTTGCGAAAGCAGTGTATTCGATCAACAAGGGATTATGGGGCACCAGTGTTGGCGGTAAAGAAACATTGAACAGCAAAGGAATTTTACCCGAAGAAGCCTGGCCAACACAGGTAACAAAAACCGAAAGCGAAGAAATAAAATTAAGTTTTGTAAAAGGTGAGTTGACAGCAATCAATGATAAACAATTTTCTCATCCAACAGAAGCTATTCAATATTTACAAACTATTGCAGGCCCGTTTGGAATTGGAAGAGATATTCATGTGGGTGATACCATCATCGGTATTAAAGGCCGTGTTGGTTTTGAAGCGGCAGCACCAATGGTTATTTTA
>JAGWPQ010000078.1 GCA_028877045.1 Bacteroidota bacterium
AATTCCGTTTTCTTTTAAATACTCCTGAACA
The DNA here is from genome assembly GCA_028877045.1 of Bacteroidota bacterium. Lineage (GTDB taxonomy): Bacteria > Bacteroidota > Bacteroidia > Chitinophagales > Chitinophagaceae > CAIQDX01. The sequence goes on from JAGWPQ010000078.1 coordinate 32, forward strand.
TTTTCTGTTTTGGCTATATTATAGCTTGCATAAAACTGATACCGGGTTCTTGAATCATGAATCGAAATATTAATATTGTCATGCCAGCAAGATGCGAACACAAAAGAAATAAAAACACAAAAAGCAATTAAGGTTTTATTGTGTAATATAGCTTTCATAATAGTTTTGGTTTATGATTTTTAAAGGGAAGTGCCGTTACTGAGACCAATACCGGCACTTTTACTCCCAACTTCAACCGAGTTTATATATAGAATTTCAATAGTAACAGATCGTTTGTACGAAATTGAAAATCTGTATTTCTGAATTTTGGATCTGTAGTTTGCGCAACTTTTTTTATCTCACTCTTTTTAGGAGTATCGGGTTGATAATGATATTTTGAACTGTCGGCAGGAGAGTCTTGCAATTGTTTATCAATTTCTTTTAACTCCCTCAGCTTTTGTTCTTTGTCACGCAATATCTGTTCTTTACTTTTTTTAAAGTCTTCGATCGAATTACCATCTTCATCATCACTTTGTTTATCTACTCTTTCCAGTCCTTTGGCGGTTTGAATATATTCAACATTATTTCTCCACTTTTCTTCCTGCTGATCGTCGTAATAATTCCAGTCCATATCTTGATCATCCCACATGAAACCAAAATGTTGATGATCGCCCCAGCCAATATTCTCATTTACCTTAATTCTTTTACCAACAGGTACGGCAATGGTTACAATGATTTGCTGATTACGGAATTTGTTGTACTCGGATAATGCAATTCCTTTATCCAACATCAGCAAACTATCTTTTTGTGTGATGTTGTAATTTATTTTTGAAGCGATATTATCTGCATCTGCTTTGTTTCTTCCGTTTGCTAATTTTACGATCACTACCTGAAAACTATCTGTAGTTGATTTGATAATTCTCACTCTTACATTCTGAACAAAAACCGTGTCTTCATCAAATCTTGCAAACGGCTCCATCTTAAACCACCTGTTGTTCGAATAATATTTTGCAGCAGGAACAGTTAATTCGAGTTTATCGATTTTTGGATTTGTCAGTGAAACTGTTTGTTCGGTAACATGATTGCCGTAACGAAAATCATTTCGTAATGATGCGATCAATCCAATAAAACATACCAATCCCAATAACCATAATGCTACAAATGAATTGCGGATCAAATTACTGTTGCCCCTGAGTTTTGCAATGCGGCGGATGATGAATGTTACAATGCCTAATACCGGTACCCACACAAATAATAATAATGTTCCCCATGCAAATAAGTTTTGCCAACCGTTTGCTATTATATATTCTTTAGCAGGCAATAAGCCGGTAAACACAACACCGATCGAAAACAAAGCAACAACCAGGGCAAATAAAACAACACCCAAAACAAAATATGCGAATATTTTAAAGATCAGCACAATGATATCGCCCAGGCCCGTGCCATGTGTTTTTACAACCGATGCCGCTTCGCTGCTGAATTGTTTGCTTTTATCACTTACCGTTTCGGTGAACTCCTTTCCCCATTCCTGTGCTTTTTCTTTTACTTCGGTTCCAAATTTTTCGGCACGTTCTTTAATTCCTTCCATATCGCTTTGAATAGTGTTTTTAATATTATTCAAATCAACTTTTTCGCCTTTCATTTCTAATTTATCGGCAGTGCTTTTTGCTTCAGGGATCACTAACCAGAAAATGATGTAGATGAACAGTGCCCCCGGACTGAATGATAAACTTAAGAAGTGCGGAAAGCCCCACCAATCCCAATGTGTAGAACGAAATACGAATGAGATGAACGGAATTAAAAATAATAACCTTGGTATCCACACACTGATGTTAAAGTATTGTGCCAGGCCACTGCACACACCGGCAATTATTTTTTCTTCGGGATCACGAAATAAACGTTTGCGTTGCGAACCAATTACTTTCGATGCGCTGCTGGGTGCGGCTACCCATAAAATGAGGTAAGCTAAAAACCCAAAGCCTGCACCAAATGTGGTTACTAAAAATATGACACGCACAATTACCGGATCTATTCCAAAATAATTTGCGATACCACTGCACACACCACCCAATACTTTATGGTTTTCGTCGCGGTAAAAACGGCGTGGTTCATCGGCATTCGTTGCAGAAGATTTTTGCTGAGACGAAGATGATGAAGTATTGCTTTTGGTTTGTTCGCCACTCAATTGAGCTTTTACATTATTTTCTTCATCATCAAAATCTTCAGGTCTTCCCATACTGTCGATGATCCTGGTAACATCATCATCTGTAACGCAGGTGCTGCCTTTCTTTAAAGCTTCGCCAAATAATTCGGCTATGCGACCTTCAATGTCATTAATAATTTCTTCACGTCCTTCCTCGTTGGCGAAGAATTTAGTTAAACTATCAATATACTTCTTGAGTAAGTCGTAAGCCGATTCCTCTATCGGAATCACCCTTCCCTGGAAGTTTATATTAATTACTCTTTTCATGATTGATAAATTTTTCGGTTAAAGTTGGTTTTGATTTTCTTGTGATGCAGCATCCTGCAATGGTTTCGTTAGCGCATGCACCGCATCTGCCAGTTCATTCCATGTTCGTTCTAACTCGCCGTAAAATGCAAGACCTTTATCTGTCATTACAAAATATTTCCGTGGCGGACCGCTGTTGCTTTCCACCCAGCGATAGGTCAGTAGTCCTGCATTTTTTAACCGCGTCAGCAAAGGATACAGTGTACCTTCCAAAATGTGCAGGTTGGCATTTTTCATTTGCTCAACAATATCACTTGGATAAACTTCCCCTTGGCGGATGATGGATAAAATACAAAATTCCAGTACTCCTTTCCGCATCTGACTTTGTGTGTTCTGAATGTCCATGATTTGGGGTTTTAAAATTTGTTGTTTAATTTTTTTGTTATCAACGTTCAGTTCTTTATGCTACTTTATAAAATGTACCTTCTTCCAACTCTTTGATTCATCATCATGCGTTGAATGTTCCATACATCGGCTGCACTTAAAATTGTTTTATGGTTTGCAGCTTCATGATTTACTGCTACTGATTCTTTTGTTTCCTGCATTAATTTATTCATTTCGCTTTTATCGAGCGGTACAAGAAAATTATTTGATTGCGTTTTCATGATCTTTGGTTTTTAGTTTTTTTAATGTTTTATTTTGTGCTTCATTCAACATTATAAAATATATCTTCTTTGAATTTTTGGTTTTATCATACGTTGAATGTTCCATACATCGGCAACACTTAAAATTGTTTTGTGGTTTGCGGTTTCAGTATTTACTGCCACGGTTTCTTTTGTTTCCTGTATTAATGTATTCATTTCGCTTTTATCAAGCTGTACAAGGAAATTGTTTGTTTGCGTTTTCATGACTTTTATTTTTAGTTTCTTAAAGCTTGTTTTTGTTTTTCGGTTTCTGTTTCACTTTGACAACACAAAGATGGGAAATTATTTGGTACTATGCAACACATAGTACAGTGTTTATTTTAGTAATGGGCTATTGAAAGAAGTTTAAGTACATGCATTTACTTGCAAATCAATAAATTATAAAAAACCTGCGATTTTCGATGATTTGATAAATGGCTATTATAGTATGATGAACGGTAACTAAATAACTGTGTTTCTGCTAAAAAGGCTGATCTGCCGGCACCATCTCAAAGCATCCAGGCACTTTTACACTACTTTGAAGGCTATTTGATTCGTGATTCCTTTATATCAAACCTACATTACTCCCACAACACTCTCACAACAACCCACAACATTGTGGCGAATTGTAGGTTTGATATAGCTTTATTGTAGTATAAATACGAACATGTTACCTGTCAAACATGGTTCAGGTAGGATTGTTGCAGTTTTAAAGACATCTCTGAATAT
>JAGWPQ010000079.1 GCA_028877045.1 Bacteroidota bacterium
AATGGCTGCTTCCAGTTCAAAATCCAATTGCTCAAAATGGTCTGCCATGCATGCAACCGGCCCCTGTCCTATAATAGAACGATGGTTGGTAAAATAAAAAACAGGATACTGATCAAATTCAGGGATCATGGGTACGCTTCTGTTACGGCGGGCAGCAGCCACATGCTGGCGAAATGCATAGCCATCACGGCAAGAGCCGGGAAAGGGTACGGGGGCAAGCAGGCTGACCCTGTCCACAGGTTTACTTTGTAGCATACTTATTTTCCCTTCTTTTAGCAGCCGGTATGCCTCCATTACAATTGGATAATACTGTTCCCAGTGTTCCAGAAACATTTCCATTGAAGTTGGCAATGAAGGATGCAGGCTTTTAAGGTCATGCACCATTTCGTTATGGCATAATGCTGCTGTGATGCTTCCCTGATCGGTATAAGATATTAATTTCATAGGTTTCCTCTTAATGATTGTTCTCTTTCAATCGCTTCAAATAAGGCTTTGAAATTTCCTTTTCCAAAACTTTTTGCGCCCTTTCGCTGGATGATCTCAAAAAACAAAGTAGGCCGGTCTTCTACAGGCTTGGTAAAGATTTGCAGCAAATAACCCTCATCATCACTATCTACAAGGATCCCTAATTCCCTTAAAGGGGATATATCTTCTTCAATTTGCCCAACCCTTTGCAACAGGTCATCATAATAGGAGGCAGGCACTTTTAAAAATTCAATTCCCCTGCTCTGCAATTGTTTTACCGTTTCTACAATATTGTTTGTTGCCAATGCCACATGCTGGCAACCTTCACCATTATAAAAATCCAGGTATTCTTCTACCTGCGATTTCTTCTTTCCTTCGGCGGGCTCATTAATAGGGAATTTTACAAAGCCGTTTCCATTGCTCATCACTTTGCTCATCAGGGCTGAATATTCGGTAGAGATATCCGAATCATCGAAAGAAAGTATGTTTTTAAAACCCATCACCTCTTCATAAAATTTCACCCATTTATTCATTTGGTTCCAACCCACATTACCCACACAATGATCCACGTATAGTAAACCGGTATCGGGCGGATTATAATTTGTTTTCCAGGGGATAAAACCTGGCATAAAAGCGCCAGTATAGTTTTTTCGTTCAATGAATAAATGAACGGTATCGCCGTAAGTGTGGATGCCGCTCATGATCAGTTCGCCCGATTCATCTTTCATTACAGTAGGCTCCATATAACTTTTGCCGCCGCGCAAAGTGGTTTGCTGCCATGCATCAGTGGCATCTTCAACCATCAATGCCAATGCTTTTACGCCATCGCCATGCTGCTGAATATGTGCTGCAATGTGATTGTCATTTCTTAAAGGGGTAGTGAAAACAAAACAGAGTTTATTTTGCTTTAGCGCATAGCTGACACGATCTTTTACGCCCGTCTCGGGTCCGCTGTAAGCAAGGCTTTGAAATCCAAAGGAGGTTTTATAAAAGTGTGCGGCCTGTTTGGCATTGCCTACATAAAATTCAACATAATCAGTTCCGTTTAACGGGAGAAAGTCAACCCGTTCTGTTACTGAATCTGTTTTCTGGGTCTGGTACATCGTTGTAAATTGTTAGGTTATAGAAATACAAACCGGCATTGCAGGAAATAACAGTATCGAAATAATAATACATACAATACAGGTTTGATAAATAAATAGATAAGCAGAATGGGTAGCGAACTGTGAGGTCAGCCGCTTTGGTGGCAGGCTGTTATTTCTGGGCATCAGCGGCCAGTGCTTCCATCAGAGAAGCATAGCTGTTGCAATCGGTAATAAATAATTTATGCGGATAGTCGGGACACATATTGAAGTCTAAGATAATAGCTTTTTTTAAGGAGACGAATGTTTCAACTCTTTTTTCTCTATTTCGTAAATCGCTAAAAAGCCTGAGCAATAAAAGCATCAATATCATTGCCCGGCTCTTGCAGAGAAAGCAATAATTCGTTCTGAAAGATGAAATATACGTATCAATTAATTTAATGCGTATCTTCGTTTCATGAAAGCTAAATTAAATCTTACTATCGACGATAACATACTTACCGGGATCAAAGAGTATGCAACAAAACGTAAAACAAGTGTTTCCGAATTAACCGAGAACTATTTTAAAAATTTAATGAAGCCCTCACATTCTAAACGAAAGAATATCCTTCAATTAGTAGAAAAACTCGAGACCCCCTCTATTGATGTTTCAGGCGATTTAAAAGATTTGTTTTACAAAGACAATGCACAAAAACATGGCTTCTAAAATATTCATCGATGCAAATGTTTTGCTTGATTTCTTTTTCAAACGTAATGCTTACGAAGAATCAAAACAGATCATAGAATTAGCGGTCAGCAATAGAGTGCAGGCATTTATTACGCCATCAGTGGTGCAAATTGCAGGTCATTGGCTTACTAAAGCCTACGGTGCCGTACGTGCAAAAGAATTGCTATTGACATTATTGGCCGATGTGCAGGTAATTGATATACCGCATGAAATTGCTTTGTTTGCCCTGCATTCTAAAATAGATGACATCGAAGATGCATTACAATATTATACAGCCAAACATCACAAAGCAGATTTTTTTATTTCCCTTGATAAACAATTACAAAAGAAAGCCATCTCCTCCCTGCCGGTTTATACACCAAACGAATTTTTAAAAGAATTCGCACTGTAAATACTTCATTTACATTATTACCTCAAAAAATTTGCAGCTTCTAAACTTGCTCCTTGTCCCTTGTTTCTTGTCTCTTGCCCCTTGTTTCTTGTCCCTTGTCTCTTGCTCCTTGATTTCTTGTTTTGCCATAGCTGAAGGCTTGTTGGGTTATGGTTGATAGCTACCAGATAGTAATCTAACCATCGTATCATGTAATAATAAAGCGCATATAAACAGTATATAACCCGACTCTTATATATGTCGGGTCATACACGGGTTATACCTTGGTTATACACGGGTTATATACGGGTTATATCAAAAGGAGGTATGAATGTATCATGAGTTTGTCAGGAGGTATCTTGTACTGAAAAACCTTATAGTTTAGAAGATATCCCTGAAATGACTTTAC
>JAGWPQ010000080.1 GCA_028877045.1 Bacteroidota bacterium
CCCTTCGTTTCTTCGAAATGACGGACTTTATTTTTGTCATTTCGCCATCCGGATGACCGTCATTTCGAACGAGCTGCATAATGATTCTCTATGGTTATAATCTAAGTGCGACGTGAGACCGGCGAAGCCTGCACGAACACCATTAAATAAAATATAAGATTGGTGAGTAAATCTGTCATTTAAATACCATGATTCTTTCTTTTACTGATAATAAATAAACCTGTTAGTACAGAAGCGATACCAAATCCCAGTACGATTGCCATTAGTTTCGAGAATTTATTTTTCTTCAATGGCATTTCGGGCGAATCAACCACCTGTACGGTTGGTGTTTCCTGTATCAAAGCCGTTTTACTGATCTCCAGATTTTTTACGATCTCGGAATAAATGATTCCCTGCATGGCTTTATCTCTTGAAGATATTTCAGCCGATACCGATGGTGATGCATAAGCAGGATTACCATCCAGCAACATAAGGTTAGCATCCGCTGCAGAATATGTCTTTCTGTTCAATAATAATCCCAAACTATCTGCTCTTCTTTCCAATCTGTCAACATTACCACGCAGTCTTCTTGTTTTTGTTTCAACATAAAAGTCGGTCGCAAACTTCAGGATCCTTTCACTGAAAAGCTGACTGAATTTTTCATCTCTCGTTGTGATTTGTATTTCAAAAAAGCCTAATTTTTTATCGGGCTTGGAAATAGATAATTCTTCTTCGGCAATTTGTTTCGTAATGAGATGCAGTAAGCTATCTTCTAATCTGGAGAATTGTTGTTGATTGGTTGAGAAATTAATTTCTCTGCCCACTTTCGAACTGTTCTTCCATTTTTCTTTCCAGCCATAAATGCTTGCATATTGATCGGCCAATGAATAAGAACCCGAATCGTTATAGGCACTCAGTAAAGTTTTTTTGATGAGTGAATGACTTTTTAATAATTCCAAAACATTATCTCCGGCTAAAACGCCGTTACTGCCTGTCAAGCTGCCAATATCGAATCCAAACTGTCCTGATAATGCAGATGCTAATGAACCGCCGCCGGTCTTTGATTCTTCAACAACAAATGTAAGTCTTGCTGTATATGTAATTGGACGCATCCATGCTGCAATCAGGAAGATCAATGCGCCAATAGATCCTGCAACAAATAGTTTGGGCCAGAACCGTAAAGCATAAACAATATCATCTATCCATTTTTGAAAAAGTTTCTTAAAAGAAAATTCTTCTTCCTCAGGATAATTTGAATTTTTATTTTGATTGATTGTATTTTCCTGCATGAATAATGATGAATTATTTATAAATGTAGAATACTTCCCAAACTTACCAATGCAGTAAGAATGGTGGTGAGCGCTGTTATCTCAACAATAGAAAGTCCTTTTCTTTCGTTACCTGTTTTTTCAGGCACAGTGATTTTACTGCCCGGTAATACTTTAGGATAGCTTCTGAAAAACAAGAAATGGCGTATTTTTTTACTGATGCCATTGCTATATTGAATATAAGCTCTTTGCAAATTTCCTTTATCGGTAACACCACCCACATGATAAATATAAGAGCGTAAATTACCGGGTTCGTAACTTAAAATTTGCGGATTAAATACGGCTCCTTTTACTTCAACAAAAGGTTCGTTCCGTGGAATATAAATGCTGTCGTCGGGTTGCAGTAAAAATTTTTCATTCTCTTTATATGCATCCGATAAAAGATTGGTGCCAACGCGTAACCCTTTTCTATATACCTGCACATCGCCCATCGATGCATAAGGGGTGATGCCACCGGCCCGCTTGATTATTTCCTGCACTGTTTCATTTCTGCGTTCCAACGTATAATCGCCTGCATATAAAACTTCGCCCCTGATCTGTACATTTCCTAAAGGATGATAATTTAATAATCGTGGCACAAAAACATAATCCAGGGGCTGTAAGAATGTTTTATTTTTTTGTTGATCCAGATCTGTGTTTACGTCAACAGTAATAACATCGATCAGTTTGTTGGTCAGGGTATCGGCAGTATTTTTTTCTAATCGTGAAATTTCTATTTTATGATTGGCCGCATCGTTGGTAAATCCGCCGGCCATTATAATAACATCTTCCAATGCAATTCCTTTTCGGTACTGAAAAGATCCCGGTGTACGAACCGAACCGGCAACGGTA
>JAGWPQ010000081.1 GCA_028877045.1 Bacteroidota bacterium
TTATATTGTTTCGAAATAGCAGTTAATTCTTCTTTCGCTTTATAAATACTCCAGTTGGCCATCAAATAACCACCATCTTTTGTGCCGTCCGAAAAACCTAACATGATGGTTTGTTTATGATTTCTCCTTTGCAAATGTTGATTGTAAATTTTGTTGCTGTACAATTCTTTCATCACATTAGCTGCATGCTGCAGATCATCAACAGTTTCAAACAACGGAACAATATCAACGGTCAATTCTTCTTTCTTCCATCCGCTTAATAACATCAGACCAAAAACTTCAATCGCATTTAATGCAGAGTTGCATTGACTGATGACATAACGGTTGCAACCTGCTTCTCCATTTTGCTTTTGAATATCTTTAATTGCAATCATCACATCCAACGTATCGCGATACACATCATCGGTTATAAAAATATTATTGCCAACTGTTGTGGTAATATTTGTTAAGAGTTCTATTTTTTCTGAAGAAGATAAACCAGAATAATTTGTTGGAAGCGCCTCTGTATTTGCAGCAATGGCTTCTAATATTTTTCCGTGAACGCTACTGTCCTGACGGATATCCAATGAAGCAAAATGCAAACCAAAAATTTCAACTTTATTTATCAATACTTCAATTTGATTTACAAACAAATTATTATGATCGTAAATCAACTGATACCTGATATTTTTTAATGCAGTTAATATTTCTTCTTTGCTGAGATCGAGTTGATAGCCGGGAATAAATAAATTATCGTATAATTTCTTTTCCAATTTGGTCAATGCTACATCAACTCCTTTGAAAGTCAATCTGCGCTTCAGTTTGCGCACATCAAGATAGTATGATTTAATAATACTGCCTCGCAAAGCGTTTGCAACCTGCAGAGTGGTATTTGTTTTTACAAACGGATTCCCGTCTCTATCGCCACCCGGCCAGAAACCCATTCTCACAATTGGATTATTGGTATCAAGCGTATCGGGGAAACGATTTTTTATGAAAGAAATAATACGGCCTGTTGCATGATAAAAAATATTTTCCAGATACCAGATCAAACTGATCGCTTCATCATAAGGTGTTGGTTTTTCCTGCTGAAAGAATGGTGTTCTTCCCAATTGTTGCAAATAAGTATAGATCTGATTCTCGTTATTGGTATTCACTGCCGAAGAAAGATCATGAATGATTCCCAACACTGCACCACGATAAAATTGTGTAGGATGTGCTGTTAATACCAGTTGTACATTAAAATCTTTCAACTTATCTTTTAATGCTTCTTCTTTATGTTGTTGTTCAACAGCAACAGCTAAATTTTTAAGCGTGCCTCTGCCACTCATGTCATTTACCTGTTTAAATGCTGCATCTTCCAATGCATCAAACAAAACAACTTGTCGTTCGATATACTGCACAAACCGAAATAAAATATCTAATCGCTCCTGTTCATTTTTAATTGATGTTTGCTTTTTAAAAAAGTCATCGACAATTTCAACAGGGCTTTGCTTTTTTCTGTATCCTTCTTCACAATTCAATAATAATAAGGAAACAAGAATACCTGTCTTTTCAATTCGATGAAAAGGCAAAGAAGTAAACAGACTGTTATACAACTGAAATTTAATACCTACAAGATTCTTAAACGTTTGCAGGTTGGCATTGTTCGACATATTTTTTGTTTTACCGAATGAAGCAGGCAATCTTCAGGCTCGAAAATTAATAAAATTTTGCAACAATAATTAGATTTCCTTTATCTTCGCCACCTCAATAATGAAAAAACAGCAGAAAATATCATCATCTTTTAAAATAAGTGCACCAGCATTTATTGCTGTTATCACATTTACAACAACTACGACTACCCTGTAAAGGGTAATATATTTTCATATCATCAATTGGGCGTAACGCTGTTTATCTTTGCAAAGATTTATTCAATCATTTATTCAAAATTATTTCATGAAAGTTTTAAAGTTCGGTGGTTCTTCTGTAGCAAATGCAGAAAATATCAAGAAAGTAATTTCCATTATTCAACAACCCCAATATAAAAATTCAATAACTGTTGTTTCGGCTTTTGGTGGTGTAACTGACCTGTTAATTAAAACCGGAACGGATGCATCGCACGGCAATGAAAATTATAAAGAAACTTTATCAGCCTTAGAAAAAAGACATATTGATACTGCAAAAAGTTTATTGCCCGTAACATCTCAAAGTAGTTGCCTCAGCAGCATCAAACAACTGTTCAATGAACTCGAAGATATTTGCGAAGGCGTTTTTCGTTTGGGCGAATTATCAAACCGTACCCAAGACCGCATCATCAGTTTTGGAGAAATACTTTCGTCAAAAATTATTTCTTCTTACATGCAATCCATTCAAATAAATAATGAATGGCTTGATAGCAGAGAAATTATTAAAACCAACAGCAACTTTGGTTTTGCTGCTGTTGATTTTTCTATCACCAATAAACTGATCGAAGAAAAAATAAAATCATCTGCACAAACATTATTTATTGCACCCGGTTTTGTTGCAAGCGATGCAGAGAATCATACCACAACTTTAGGTCGTGGTGGTTCTGATTACACTGCATCCATTTTCGCTGCTGCCTTGAATGTTGAGGATTTGGAAATATGGACCGATGTTACCGGAATGATGACAGCCGATCCGCGTTGGGTGCCCAATGCAAGAACCATTCAACATACTTCTTATCGCGAAGCAATGGAGCTATCTCACTTTGGCGCGAAAGTTATTTATCCGCCAACTATTCAACCGGCAATGCAAAAAGGAATTCACATTTGGGTAAAAAATACTTTTGAACCCGATGCATACGGAACATTGATCGAGGAATTAACCAAACAAGATGGCGAAATAATTACCGGCATCTCGAGCATCAATCATATTTCTTTGTTGAGTTTGGAAGGAAGCGGCATGGTTGGTATCCCCGGTTTTTCGAAAAGATTATTTGAAGCGTTGGCAAATGAGAAAGTGAATGTAATCCTTATCACACAAAGCTCTTCGGAACATTCGATTTGTGTGGGCATTAATTCGGCCGATGCTGCAAAAGCAAAAATTGCAGTTGATACAGCATTCGATTATGAATTAAAAACCGAAAAAGTTGAACCGTTAAAAGTAGAAGAAAATTTATCCATCATTGCATTGGTGGGCGACAGGATGCGCCACCATCCGGGCATTGCAGGAAGAATGTTTCATTCGTTGGGAAGAAACGGAATTAATATTCGTGCCATTGCACAAGGCTCTTCCGAAAGAAATATTTCTGCCGTCGTTGCCCACAACGATATTAAAAAAGCAGTGAACGTTTTACACGAAGCTTTCTTCGAAACAACTTACAAACAATTAAATGTTTTTATTGTTGGCTCCGGAAATGTGGGCGGAAAATTAATTGCTCAGATAAAACAACAACAGGATTATTTATTACAGCATTTGAATTTACAGGTTCGTGTTACCGGTATTGCTACCAGCAAAAAAATGTTGTTTGTTGATAATGGAAATGAAATTGATTTAAATAATTGGAAAGAAAATCTATTGCAAAGCGAAGCAATGGACTTAGAAAATTTCGTAAACATCATCATCACAAAAAATTTGCGCAACAGTGTTTTTGTTGATGTTACTGCCAATGCAGAAGTTGCATCGGTGTATGATAAATTATTGGCAAAAAGTATTTCGGTGGTCGCTTGTAATAAAATTGCAGCATCATCTGCATTCGATAATTACAAAAAATTAAAATCGTTAGCCAAAGAATTTAATGCACCTTATCTTTTCGAAACCAATGTGGGTGCAGGCTTGCCGGTGATCGGCACTTTGAACGATCTGATAAAGAGCGGTGATAAAGTAAATAAAATACAGGCTGTTTTATCTGGCACTTTAAATTTTGTTTTTAATAATTACGATGGAACAAAATTATTTGCAGAGGTTGTTAGACAGGCACAGGATGAAGGTTATACCGAACCCGATCCGCGTTTGGATCTGGGCGGAACAGATGTGATGCGCAAGATCATGATCCTTGCACGTGAAGCCGGTGAAAAAATTGAAATGGAAAA
>JAGWPQ010000082.1 GCA_028877045.1 Bacteroidota bacterium
CTCTGCAACAAATCCACTAAAGCCCGGTAACCCCAATGAAGTTAAACCTGCAATCACAAACACTGTTGAAATGAAAGGCATTACTTTTAATAATCCGCCCAGCTGATCTACCATTCTTGTATGTGCACGGCTGTAGATCATTCCAATGGCAGCGAAGAAAAGGGCTGTCATTAATCCATGCGAAACCATTTGCATCACTGCGCCATTAATGGATGTTCTTGTTAACATGCCAATTCCAAATAAAACAAAACCGGTATGACTAACTGATGAATATGCGTTGATATATTTTAGATCTTTCTGCATCATGGTAGCGAATGCACCATAAATGATCCCGATAGTTGATAATAAAATGATGATCCACTGATATTCGTGTGCAGCATCGGGCATTAAATAAGTGGCTACACGCAAACATCCGTACCCACCTAATTTCATTGATATCCCGGCCAAAAACATTGATGCGGCTGTTGGTGCAGATGAGTGACCATCGGGCACCCAGGTATGAAACGGGAACAATGCAGTGAACACACCAAATCCAATAAATAAAAACGGAAAAAATATTCTTTGAATCAGCATCGGAACATTTGCATGCGAAATAGTTAACAGGTCGAACGAATTATTTCCGGCAACGCCGAAATAATATAGACCTGCCAACCCAACAAAAATTAATGCAGAGCCGCCCATTAACATCAATGCCAGTTTCATTGCACTGTATTCTTTTTTGCCGCTTCCCCAAATGCCGATCAATAAAAATTTTGGAATTACTGCCACTTCTAAAAAGAAGAACATGGTAAACAGATCGAGCGAAATAAAAAATCCGTAAGCACCCAGACTTAAAAAAATCAGCAGAAAGAAAAATTCTTTGTTCAAAGCTTCTTGTGTCCACGAAACCAATACGCCTGCAACAACAACAAAAGAAGTTAATAAGATCATGGCAACAGAAATACCATCAACACCAACATGATAATGAATATTCAAACTGTCGAACCAGTTGTAATCGTATTGAAACAACATTTGCGCTGTGCTGTGTGTTCTTTCTTTTAGGTATTGAAATAATAGATCGAATACCAAACCCAATTGCAATAACGAACCTGCCAATGCAACGGTGCGCACTTGTTTCAATCCCTTTACAAACAATAATATTATTGCTGTGATCAAAGGCAAGATGATAAGAAGCGATAAATTCATTTTATATTTTTATTACACGAATTAATCTAATTACACGAATTTTTTTATGATCCCAACTGCAGTACAAATGGCATCTTCGTTGCGTCGCACTCTTGTACGCTTTTCTCTTTATTCATCAATTCACACACTCTATCATTCACTCATTGTTTATTTCCAGACATAAATAAACAACATAGCCAACGCAACTATTCCACCAAAAAAGTACAAAGTATAATTCTGCACTTTGCCCGATTGCATTCCTTTAATTAACCCCGAAATTTTTGCAGTAACGGTTGCCAATAAATTCATGAAACCATCCACGATATTTTTATCGAACCATGCTGCGGGCCTTCCAATTAAATTAAAAATTATTTTTTTGGTGACGAATAAATAAACTTCGTCGATATAAAATTTCTTGTAAGCTGATTTATAAAATCCACCAAACGATGCAGCAACTGCTTCTGGTTTTGCATTTTGTTTTTTGTATAAAACTGCAGCCAATAAAATTCCGATCACACCAAATAATACCGGCGCGGCCGAGAAAACATAATCGATATGTGTTTCCAATGCAGCACCATCGCTTGTCACAAAATGAGAGAAAGGAATAAATCCTGCAACGGCAGCCATGATGCCTAAAATAATTAACGGCAATTTCATTGACCATGTTCCTTCACCATGATGCGCATCATGAACATGCGCTTCTTTACTCCAGAAAATTGAATAATATAATCGGAACATATAAAATGCAGTAAGTCCCGATGTAAACAATGCAACACCGTACACCAATTTGTTTGCATTGAATGCTGCCAATAAAATTTCTTCCTTACTAAAAAATCCTGCAAACGGTGGAATACCTGCAATGGCCAAACATGCAATTAAAAACGAAAGATGTGTGATAGGCATCAGTTTTCTTAAACCACCCATATCTTTCATATCGTTGCTGTGCACCAGATGAATAACCGCACCTGCACCAAGGAATAATAATGATTTAAAAAATGCGTGTGTAAATAAATGGAACATTGAACCCATGTAACCCAAACCTTCTTCGCCACCTTGTTTTGCAACGCCCAATGCAAACATCATATAACCGATCTGCGACATGGTTGAATATGCCAACACTCTTTTAATATCTGTTTGTGTGCATGCGATGATTGCTGCAATGAATGCTGATACCAAACCAACATAAGTTACAATCTGCAATGCAAATTCATCAACAGAAAATATGGGGAATAATCTTGCTACTAAATACACGCCTGCAACAACCATGGTGGCAGCATGTATCAATGCTGAAACAGGCGTTGGACCTTCCATTGCATCGGGCAACCAAATATGAAAAGGGAACATGGCCGATTTTCCCGCACCACCAATGAATACCAATGCTAATCCCCATGTTAAAACAGAAGCACCTAAAAACGTTGCTGTTGAAATAGCCGTAAAATAAGTTGAATGCGTATCAGTTAATCTTGCGATCAAGGTTTCGAAGTCTAATGTTTGCGCATGGAATGATAAGATTAAAATACCAATTAAAAATCCAAGATCAGCAAAACGTGTAACGATGAATGCTTTCTTGGAAGCAGCTACTGCCGAAGGTTTTTCGAAATAATATCCGATCAATAAAAAAGAAGAAACACCCACTAATTCCCAGAACATGTATATCTGGAAAATGTTGGTTGATATAACCAATCCCAACATCGAAAAAGTAAACAAAGAAAGAAATGAATAATAAGTCGCAAAACGTTCTTCGCCTTTCATATATCCCAAACTGAAAATGTGCACCATTAAAGAAACAAAGCTTACCACCACCAGCATCATCACAGAAATAGGATCGAGAATAATTCCCAGGTCAATCGAAACGTTTGGCGAAAATTGTAACCATGTATATTTTAATGCGATTATTTGTTGATAAACGCCATTCACTTTTCCATCAACCAAAAAATAATTGTAAGCAACTTGTAATGATAGTAATGTTGATA
Organism: Bacteroidota bacterium; assembly: GCA_028877045.1. Taxonomy (GTDB): domain Bacteria; phylum Bacteroidota; class Bacteroidia; order Chitinophagales; family Chitinophagaceae; genus CAIQDX01. The sequence continues at coordinate 3,138 of JAGWPQ010000082.1, forward strand.
TCAATAACGAAGCAACACCTATTGTTCCTGAAAATGTTTTAAGATATTTTCTTCCGAATAAACCCAGTATCACAAATGTTGCTAAAGGCAACAAAGGGATCAATGCTATGTAAGAATAATGATTCATTTTATATTTTTATTTCCTTCTCTTTTCAGAGATCAGGGTTAATATTTTAACTCTTCAGCACCTTCCACATCAATGGAATTATGACTTCTGTATAAATTTATAATGATCGCAATGGCAACAGCAGCTTCGGCCGCAGCAATTGTGATGATGAAAATGGTAAAAAATACCCCGTCTAATTTTCCGGGATATAAAAATTTATTGAACGCAACGAAGTTGATGTTTACGCTGTTTAAAATCAATTCAACAGCCATCAGCATCGTGATCATGTTACGGCGCGTAAACAATCCGTACATGCCAATAAAAAATAAAGCCGTACTTAAAAATAAAATATGTGTTACTGGTACTTCACTCATTTTGTTTCCGGTTTTGATTTTAACGCAATAACAATACAACCGATCATTGCAGCCAGCAATAACATACTCACTGCTTCAAATGGTAAAACATAACCGTGCTCGGTTGTGCTTAACATCTGGTTTCCTATTTCTGAAACTTCTACATTAAATGGCTGACTCGAAATTTTATTAAAACCATATTCACTAATTAATCTGTAGATCAATCCAAGCCCCGCCAACACGGCAAGCCAAGAAAATACAACTCTCGTTGTTGGTGGCTTTGGCATTTCTTCGCCTGATTTCTGTGTTAAGAAAATCGAGAAGATGATCAGCACAACAATGCCGCCAACATAAACGATTATCTGAACGGCCGCAATAAAATTTACATCCATCCAAAAATATAATCCTGCAATGCCTGTTAACGAAAACAACAATGCAATGGCCGAACGAAATATTTTTCTGCTGCTAACAGCAACAATGCCTGTTAATAAAATAAAAGCAGCAATACAATAGAATATAATTACTGATGCATTCATTATTCTACGCCCTCCCTTATTTTAGATCCCGGTTCATTCAACCGTTTAATTAAATTATTTCTGTCAAATACACTCAGTTCAAAAGTGTTTCGCATTTTAATGGCATCGGTCGGACAAGCTTCAACGCACAAGCCGCACATGGTGCACATATCAAGGCGATAAACAAATTGATCGATCGCTTTTTTTCTTTTGCCTTCGGGACTAACATCAAACTTGCTGATGATTTTTATGGTGCCATTCGGACAAGCAATTTCGCAAGACGAGCAACCAGTACAGGCGTGTTCATTATTTTCATCATGCGGCATCCACACTTCACCTTTGAACCGGTCGGCTAATTTCAATGTGGTCCTGTTGTCGGGATATTGTTCTGTAATAATTTCTTTATGATGTGTAAAATAATATCCGGTCAGTTTCATGCCCGTCAGCAACGATTTTGTTGCCCTATACACATCAGTTATGTAATCTTTTAAAAACATTTTATTTTTTTGAATCAAAATTTTTATGTTACCAACTTTATCACTTTACTCATCACCGGTTGCGTCGCACACTTGTACTGCAACTCATCACTCATCATTCTTAATTCATCACTTTAAAAATGCCATCCCATAATTGCAACCAAAGTCATCAACAAAACATTGAACATACTTATCGGCAATAAATATTTCCATTCCAAATTCAATAACTGGTCAACACGCAATCTTGGAAAAGTCCATCTGAACCACATGATCACAAAAATTAAAAAGATTGTTTTTCCAAAAAACCATATCGACGATGGAATATAATCCATGATATGATTGAATGCTGCCCAATGACCAACATGAAAAGGCATCCATCCGCCTAAAAATAAAGTAGCACCAATAGCACACACAATAAATATGTTGATGTACTCCGATAAAAAGAATAAGGCAAATTTCATTCCGCCATATTCGGTATGAAAGCCTGCTGTCAATTCACTTTCAGCTTCTGCCAGATCAAATGGCGCCCTGTTTGTTTCGGCTGTTGCAGCAATAATAAAGATCACAAACGCAATGATGGCAGGAATATGTGCTTTAAAGATCCACCATCCATTTTCCTGCGACGCAACAATATCAGAAATTTTTAAACTGCCTGTTAATACAATAATTGTAATGATCGATAATCCTGCCGATAATTCGTAGCTCACAATTTGTGCGCCGCTGCGCATGGCACCCAATAAAGAATATTTATTACCGCTGCTCCATCCTGCCATTAAAATTCCAATAACAGATAATGATGAAACGGCAGTTACATACAACACACCAATATTAATATCCCATATCTGAAAAGCTTTTGCAAATGCAATGGGAACCAATATTAACATGGCAACAATAATGACAACAAAAGGAGCCAGGTTAAATAAAAATTTATCAGCATTAGCAGGCGTTAATGATTCTTTCATGATCAGCTTCACAGTATCTGCCGATGTTTGAAAAATTCCTTTCGGACCAATTCTGTTTGGACCCAAACGAATTTGAATGACTGCTGCAACTTTACGTTCCATCCACACCAAACCCAGGCCCAGTACGGCAAACAAGCCAATGGCTGCAACGCCTACCAAAACAAATTCGGCTAATAATGCAAATGTTGCAGGCAAATGACCGTTAAGCCATTCATGAATAAAATTTGTTAATCCTTCTAAACTAAACATTTCAAGTATTAAGTTTTAAGTTATAGGTTATAAGTAGCAGAAGAAATTTTTTTGTGAGTTGTACTCACTTAAAACTTATCACGTACTACTTAAAACTTTTTTATCTGTCAATATCCGGTATCACTAAATCCAATGTTCCCATGATCGCAATAAAATCTCCGATCTTATATCCGCGAACCATGTGATCCAATGCACTTAAATTAGAAAATCCCGGTGAACGAAATTTAATTCTGTATGGTTGTGCCGCACCTTCGCTAACAATGTACACACCCAATTCTCCACGAGCCGTTTCTACTCTTTGATAAAATTCTCCTTTCGGTAATTTTAAAACAGCTTTTGTTTTTGCCTGAAAATCACCATCAGGAATATTATCAATTAATTGTTCGATGATGCGGATGCTTTGACTCATTTCTTTTATGCGAACCTGATAACGTGTAAAACAATCGCCACCTGTTTCTATGATTTCATCAAACTCAACTTTATCATACACATCATAAGGTGCAATTTTTCTGATGTCCGATTTTACACCGCTTGCTCTTGCAACAGGGCCGGTACATCCGTAGGAGATCGCATCTTCGGGAGATAAATAACCAACACCTTTCATTCTGTTTTGAAAAATGATATTGCCTGTTATCAATTCATCGTATTCGTGTAATGTTTTTTTGAAATCGGCAACGAATGCTTTCACTTTTTTCTGAAAATCAGGATGCGGTTCTGCCATCACGCCACCCGGAACCATATAATTCATGGTTAGTCTTGCACCGCAAGTTTCCTCCATGATCTCATTGATCTTTTCTCTTTCTCTGAATGCTAAAAAGTAAGGTGTGAATGCACCAAGATCCATACTCATGGCACTCCACCATAATTCGTGTGATGCAATTCTTGTCAGTTCATCCATGATCACACGAATGTATTGTGCACGCAGTGGGACTTCTACTTGCAAACCTTTTTCAACAACCAATGCGCAGGCATGATTGTTAATGTGTGCAGAGAGATAATCCATCCTGCTCGTTACATAAATAAACTGACGGTACGATAAACTCTCACACATTTTTTCTATGGAACGATGAATATAACCAAGGTGGGGTTCTACTTTTTTAATTATTTCTCCGTTCAATGTAAGTACCAAATGCAATACGCCGTGTGTGGCAGGATGCTGCGGCCCTACATTAATTAATAAATCGCCTTCTGCTGTTGTGCCTATTTCTTCAAACATTTTTTATGAATTATGAATGATGAATATTGAATGATGAATACCGAAGTTGTTGCGCTTCATTATTTCATATTTCTTATTCATTATTCTATATTGTCTTACAGTTTTATCATGTTAATCGGATCTTCAAAATCTTTTCGCAACGGGTAACCAATAAAATCATCCGGCAGGATCAATAATCTTAGATCGGGATGATGTAAAAAGTTTACGCCAAACATTTCAAACACTTCGCGTTCGTGCAATTCGGCGGTACGCCATATATCGCACACTGTTTCTATTTCGGGTTTGTCTCTGTCTAATTTTACTTTCACAACAACGCAATGACGGGTGTTTGTTGATGAAAGATGATATACCATTGTAAGATGTGTTTTCCAATCAACACAAGTCAAACAAAACATATAATCGAGATCTAAATCTTTATCAGAACGAATTTGTTCCATGAACGATCTGAATGCAGATGCCTCAACAAAAACATTTAACCATTCTCCGGTTTCATCGAAGGTTGCTGCTGGAAGTATTTCGGTAATTTTAATTTTTATTTCTTCGTTCGTCATATAACTAATTCAAGAAAATATTTTATTGCGAAACAAATGCGCTTTGTCTGATTTGATCTCTGCTTAATCCTGCTTTAATTTTTCCCTGTAATGAAATTAATCCGTGCAATAAAGCTTCGGGTCTCGGCGGACAACCCGGAACATAAACATCTACCGGAATAACATGGTCGGCACCTTTTACAACAGAATAAGTGTTATAAAAAAACGGGCCGCCGCTGATGGCACATGCGCCCATTGCCACCACATATTTCGGGTCAGCCATTTGATCGTATAATCTTTTTAAAACAGGAGCCATTTTATTTACGATCGTTCCTGCGATGATGATCATATCGGCCTGCCTTGGAGAGGCTCTTGCCACTTCAAAACCAAAACGTGAAAAGTCGTATTTGGCGGCAGCAGTATGCATAAACTCAATGCCACAGCAGCTTGTAGCGAAACTGAGTGGCCATAAAGAATTGGAGCGGGCCCAATTAATTACGTCATCCAATGTGCTTACAATTAAATTGGTACTGCCGGCACTATGAATTTCTCCGGGAAAATCTAATGCTCCTATTTTATCATTTACATCCATTTCAATGCTCCTTTTTTATGTGCATATAAAAAACCCATAAATAATATAAAAAAGAAAATCACAATTTCAACCAATGCCATCATGCCCACTTTTTTTACCACAACGGCCCACGGATACATGAACACCAATTCCACATCAAAAATCAAAAAGATCAATGCAAATAAATAATAACCTACATGAAATTGATTCCAGGGAGAACCTTTGGTTGGAATACCGCATTCGTATGCTTCTCCTTTCTGAGAATTTTTTGAACCCTTTACAAATAACAGCGCAATTGAAATTCCGCCACCGGCAAAAGCTATTCCTGCAAAAATTAAAACAAGTAACGATGCTGCACCCATAATTTTTTTATTAATACCCTCTAAAAGTAATAAGTATAATTTAAAGAGAAATAGTTTTTACACGCGTAAATATTTATGTTTTTTACTTTTTCAATATCAACTATACAAATATCGAAGATAAAATTAACGGCAGAAAATTAATTGCGATTTACTGCCGTTAATCAATGTTAATTTATTAAATGATCTTTCCAAATTCAACAGCAGCCTGTGCTGCAGCCAAACGTGCGATTGGCACACGGAACGGAGAACAACTAACATAATTCATTCCGATGCGATGACAGAATTTTACACTTTCTGCATCACCGCCATGTTCGCCGCAAATACCAACTTTTAATTTTGGTTTTGTTTTACGGCCACGTTCGGTTCCGTCTTTAATTAATTCGCCCACACCTTCCTGGTCGATTGTCTGGAACGGATCATCATGCAATATTTTTTGATCCATATAATTTGGTAAGAATCCGCCCACATCATCACGGCTGAATCCGAAACTCATTTGTGTAAGATCGTTTGTACCAAAGCTGAAGAAGTCGGCAACCTCTGCCATTTTATTTGCCAGCAATGCAGCTCTTGGAATTTCGATCATGGTGCCATATAAATAAGGTATGCTCTTCACTTTTAATTTAGCACATGTTTCGGCATAAACCCTGTCAACAATTACTTTTTGATGCGTTAACTCATTCACTGTGCAGGTAACCGGTACCATGATTTCGGGGAATGCTTTTTTACCCGATTTAATGATTTCGGCAGTGGCTTCTAATATAGCCCTGATCTGCATTTCAGTGATTTCAGGATAACTTACACCAAGTCGTACACCACGATGTCCCAGCATCGGATTGTTTTCGTGCAATGCCAAAACCCTTCTGCGCAATAAACTTAAACTGATACCTAATTCTTTGCTCAGATGTTTTAATTTTTCTACATCATGCGGAACAAATTC
>JAGWPQ010000083.1 GCA_028877045.1 Bacteroidota bacterium
GATAATTTGTTCCGTCAGTACTATATGTATATCCTGATCCTGTCGGTGCTGTTACTGTTATAGTGCCTGTTGCTACTGCACAGGTAGGTTGTGTTACACTTACTGTTGGTGCTGCCGGTAAAGCATTTACTGTAACGGAGAGCGATTTAGAACCTATTCCGCAACTATTGGTAACACTATATGTAATTGTTACTGTACCTGCTGCCACTCCGGTCACAATACCACCACTGCTTACTGTTGCAATAGTAGCATCACCTGTACTCCATACACCACCTGCTGTTGCATCACTTAATGTTGTTGTAGAACCCTTGCAAACTGTTGCTGTTCCGGTTATGCTTGCCACTGTAGGAACAGAAGCTTCGTTCTCTAATTCGCCTTCATTATTTCCACTGCCGCCGTCATAATTCTCATTCACTGTTGTTAATGCGTCATTCAGATCCGAAGCAGAGTATGAGCTTGAGAGACCTCCCAAAACCTTATTTGCTTCATCTAAAACAAATTGAACTGTTTTACCGTTAAATGTGCCTTCTTTAAAAGTTAAGTTAGCTAAGGAAGCAGCATTATTGGTCTTATATCCTGATGGATTATATCTGTCAAAATCAATATTGATGGTAGCTGCCAAAATCTGTCCGGCCAAAACAGAGTAAGAACCGGTAGGATTGGTTGCAGAACTATGAATTGATCCGGGAGTACCACCTTGCGGTAAAAAGTTATCGATAGCACTTGCACTTGTAAAACGAAAAGTATAACCTCCATTGCAACCAATCGTTACACCCGAAGGATAAACGGCTGCAAAATTATTTGACAAAATGGTACCGGGGTTGTCGCCATGTGGAGCCGATCCCCAGCCTCCCTGTGTATATGTTGTTAAGCCCGAGCAAACACTACCGCATTGTGCATTACCCGCAATATTTGAAAACGCAAAAAGAACAACCAGGGTTAAAAAGGGTAGAATCTTTTTCATAAAGAGATGTTTTAGCTTTAAGCGATCTTGTTTTGTATTTATAGTATAGGTTTTAAGCCTATTGATTAAAAGAAAATTTGATGCCTGTTTCTAACAGCATGAAAACCAATACCTTATTTCGTTAAACGAATAAAGTTTTTCCATAAAATGGACTTTTGTTCTTCATTATAGAAATTGGATTTCCTTAACCGTTTTACAACGCCCTTTCAAATACTATAAAATCATATTAAAAATCTGCTTCCTATAATCGTTGCATTTGTAGTCCAAACAACTAACGATATTGTAGTGACAATATTGTATAAGAACCGAATAATAAAAGTAGATTGAAGAATTTAATTATAAAAAATATAAAATATGTTTTAATTATATTTTAAACGGTTTAATTATATTTTAATCGATTTCGTGCCCGTTTTAATCTTTTTTAAATGTTGTATAGTATAAAAAGGGATATTATGTCAATGATATATGCGACATTATTTTAAAAAAAGATAATACTATATACTTGTTTACAGAGCTAATGTTCCGGCTCGCAGATCCAACCCATTATTGCGGGAATAGTTTATATTTATTTAAAATACAAATACTTACAAAACGGTAATTGACTGTATCATCAATTGATGAATTTTATTCGATATGATTTCATGATCAAAACAAATAAGCTATTTTTTGATTTACTTATTTTAGTCCCATCCTTAAATATGATTTGCTATTTGTGATGATCTTTTGTATTCTTGTATCGTACTCTATTCATGGTTAATACAACCATATAAATAGTACAGTTTGTTTTCTGTCTTAGTGATATAGTACAAGACACACTGTAATTTTATATACTTCCTTTTGATATAACCCGTATATAACCCGTGTATAACCAAGGTATGACCCGTGTATAACCCAACATAAATATGAGTCGGATTATACACGGTTTATACATTATTTTATTACGATTTAATTATAGTTTATTATATTTGTATGTAAGAAGCAGGCAGGAATATGATTGGCCTGAAGCCGCTATCTGACCTGCTGTTTCTATTCACCCTTAAAACACCATCAGTATGGCAAGCTTAAAAGGAAACATGGCATTTACAGGCAGTTTGGGAAACCTGTCCGCCTATACCCGCAAAGGATCGAACAATATCATTCTCCGCACAAAAGGCGGCGCTTCGCGTAAAGTAATTAAAACCTCACCTAAATTTATAAATACCCGAAGAGTGATGGCCGAATTTGGCGGCGCAAGTACCACCGCTAAAAATATTAAATTAGCGATGACCGGCGTTACACATTTGGATCATCGTTTATTTCAAAGCAGGTTGCATACTGTTTGCAGTTGCATTCAAAAATTAGATACTGCAAGCGATTGGGGCCAAAGAAGCATTTTGATCTCCCGATATAAAAACCTGCTTGAAGGATTTAATCTCGAAATGGGTGCCCTGTTCGATTCGATCGTTAAACACCCATTGCATTGCAATATCAACCGGAATGATCAATCAGCATCCATCACTGTTCCCGCATTATTTCCCGGTATCAGTTTGTATACACCGGGCAAATTTTCATTCTTTCGTTTGATCGCTGTTTTGGGTATTGTTCCTGATATGCAATGGGATGCAAAATTTAAAAAATACATGCCTGTAAATCGGGCTATTGAATCGTATCGAGCTTTAAAAATTACCGAATGGTTCGGTGTTTCTGCTGTTTGTGATCAACAAAGCATCGATCTGCAAATAACCCGGGAAACAAATATCTCCGATAGTGATAGTTTGATCTTATCGATAGGTATTGAATTTGGCAATCCGCTTACCACTTCGCTTATTCAACCCGTAAACTATGCTGGTGCTGCTAAAATTGTAATGCTGGCTTGATCTTGATTTATACGATTCTGCATGAAGGTTGTTATTGATGCTGCTTACAAATGCATGAATTGGTATTTTCATTTATTGAGTTTGGGCAGGCTCCCAATGATACATAGTTTTAAGTGTTGAAAATGAGTATGCTAACCTGTTGGCAGAATTATTTTGAATGAATAGTTTTATGCTCCGTAGGAGCAAAATAGTAATAGAAATTTGATAAAAAATATAATTGAACCACGTAGTGGTGATATATTCTCTAAATATACCGCTCCTCCGGAGCTTATTCTCGTTTCGAAGAGCATTCTATATTAATATATTGCCTCTCTGAGGCTAATATTTTATTGAATAATTTAATTCCGCCAACGGGCTATACTATATGATATTTTTTTAACCACACACAAAGGATTATGGAGAAGTTAAAAGGCACAAAGGTAAATCCTTCGGATTTTTTAAGAGAAAGTAATGATGAAGTTGTATTGTGTCATTTTAAGAAAGCTTGTTTGCAACGCAAAAATTGGCAACTCAACCTGTCAACGATTGTTAACTTATTGATATCGGGGTACTATAAGCGATATTTTGCTTTGGAAAGCCGCTCCTACTGTGTTTTTGTTCATTCTTGATGCAAATCCTATTTCGCTGCTAATATATCGACTCGCCAAGACTTAAAGTCGAAAAGAATATTTATTACGAGACCCTGTTAAGTCATTTTTAAAATATTATCTTATAATATATTTATTTTAGATAATTAGTTAATTGATAACTGCTAATAATGAAAAAAAATGAATACAATTGCCATATATCAACAACTTATTTCAACTTAATCCTACTTGAAAACTCTTTAAATTCTACTGAAAAAATCGAATAAATCAAATGATAAAAGTCATAACATTCGTCATATAATTATCATTGTTTTGCTAATTGATTTATCTCAGACCCTCTCTCCTATAAAAGACTAACTAAAACTACAGTTTAAAATTATTTTTAATTTTTATACTGAGCAATGTGCTTAGATTTTGATGTGCACTAAGTATTGATATTTAACTTTTAATACTTGCTATATGCGAAACAAAATTCTACTCAGGCTTTTGCTCCCGGCATCAGTATTACTGATGACAAACTCCTTAATCGCCCAACCAACAATTACGTCTTTTACTCCTTTGAGTGGTACAGTTGGTACATCTGTAACGATTACGGGTACAAATTTTAATACTACTGCTTCAAACAATATTGTATTTTTTGGTGCGACCAAGGCCTCAGTAAGTATTGCAAGTGCTACCAGCTTAACTGTAACTGTACCAACTGGAGCTACGTATGCGCCTATTTCAGTATTGAATACCGGAACAGCATTGGCCGCATACAGCATGGCGAATTTTAATCCAACATTTAGCCCAAGTCAGGGAATTATCACAACAGGTGATCTTGCTACCAGGGTTGATTTTTCTACAAGCAGCTCTCAAAATTATGTAGCCATTAGTGATATTGATGGAGATGGCAAA
>JAGWPQ010000084.1 GCA_028877045.1 Bacteroidota bacterium
AAAATTGGATTTTGATAAAAAAGAAATCACTATAACGGTTGTAACAAACGGTTGCACACAAAAAAATGATTTAAAGCTGGAAATGAAAAAAGATACACTTATTGTAACACGTAAAAGACGCGATGATTGCAAAGCAATGCCCGGCGAAATAAGTTTCTCGTACTCTCTACAGGAAGCGGGAATAAATCCCAATAAACCTTTTGTAATAAAGAACAGCTATTTGTGTAATCCTTTTATGGCTGGTATAAAATGAAAATTAATTCGATGACCGTTTGATCTGCATGTAAAAAATAAAATCAAATTTTAGTGATCATGAAAAATAAAGTATTTGTAAAACCCACCAAAGGTTCATTAGTGGCCGGGATCATTGTTGCTGCAGCCATGTTTATATTCGGGTTGATCTTTATAGGTTTATTACGGGAAGATAATTCTCAGATCGGAATGATATTTATGGTTTTCTGGTTATTTGCAATGCTTATAATTATTGGCACATTCGTTTACAATTTGATGAATTATGATAAGTCAACAAGTTCCATCAGCGGGGAAGAAATAGACCTGCCCGATTCATTTCTTTCGAATGATAAAAAAACTGATTTTGATGAACGGCTGCGCAAAATAGAAAAATTAAAAAACGAAGGATTGATAAGCGATAAAGAATATAACGATAAACGAAAAGAAATAATGAATGAGAAATGGTGAGCCGATTAATATTGGTGTATGAAATATCTGATCAATCGCATGATTATTTATTTCGCCAGTTCATCAATAATAACCCGCTAAACATAATGATTGCTGCACCTAATAATAATTCGTTGATGAATGGGATACCCACATAGCCCATTCCTGCAACTCCCTGTATCATCAGCAGCATTTCGTTAATAATAATTCCTGCAACAAAAACGAAAATGCCTTTCCTGAAAGTAGTGTTGACCGGCAAAATATCTTTTGAAACAATATATCCGATTATAAAAATGCTGGTAACGCCCAATAAAACAAGATGCAGGTAGCCAATAACAATTGGACGGAATCCAAATGCCAGCTGACTTAATGATGGAATGGTAGAACCCAATTGCAGCAATAGTTTGATGGTTAGCGCAATGGCCGATAATAATAATAGCCATTGACCTTTTTTTGAGAAGAATGTTTTAACGGCATCGATATTTTTAATAATTATTTTAATTAAAAATAACCACCCGGCAAATTGTGAAATTGCAGCAACAACAACTATACAATAAATTAAAAACGGAATGGGCAACCACAGTGCAGATAAAAAATATGCCGGCAAACATGCTAAACCAAATAACCAGAAAATTATTTTCAATTGTTTTTGCGCCGTCACCGTATTTTCTAATTGAGATATTAATAAACCCATGCCTGCAAAAAAGAACCAGCCATTATATTGGAAATGAAGAAAAAAATAAACGGCAGCTAAATAAAAATTTTGATCGCTAATTTTATTGGCCATTAAAAAGGCCAGAGAGAATGCACCGAGCGATGAGAGCGCATTAAATAA
>JAGWPQ010000085.1 GCA_028877045.1 Bacteroidota bacterium
GCGTTCGTTAAAATAACCGGCATCCCATGCTTCTTTTTTCATCAAACTAAACAATGCTTTCAGTCTCGGTACTTCGTAATACACTTCGCCGCGAAAACGTTTTAAAATATTATCGGGTTCGATCGAATCAATTAATTTATTGAACAGGTCTATCTCCTCCAGATCACTGATGGGTTCTAAATTCAGTTTGCCAAAATAACTGAGATTGTCCTGGATCACTTCATTACAAAACGAATGAAAAGTATGGATCTTGATGCCATAAGCCGGTGTGCCGATGATCTGCAGCAAGCGGTTGCGCATTTCAACAGCGCCGTTATCGGTATAAGTTAAACAAAGAATATTGTTGGGATTGGTATCGGTTTGCAATAAAATATTACCGATGCGGATGGCAAGGATTTGTGTTTTGCCGGTACCGGGACCGGCATTAACAATAACCGGACCTTCAATGCTGTCAACGGCTTTGCGTTGTTGCCCGTTGAGGTTATTGTAAATGATTTCGAAATTTTCTTTTTGTAATTCCTTTGTTGCCATTTGTTAAAGGTAATTGTTACGAGAGAAATTCGTTAACAGGCTTATCAGATTCGTGACTAAAAATCGAATTATCGTTTTCTCCAGATAGGTTCGAAAATAATCACACACTAACATTTGTTAGCACTAAATTTTGCCTGGTGCAAAATCATTTTTGTTTATGATGCGAAAAGGCATATAAATTTGCGTCCTGATTGGAAATAACAAAACAACTGGCCGATACAAAGATTCGATTCATTGCTTCCTTTGAAAAATAAAAAAGCTGTTACTAAAAATTATTACAAACATTCAAAAGAAATAATTGTATTTAATTTTTAGTTTACTGCATCAAATCAACGAAACAAATTGTCAAGTAATTACTTCAACTGAACCTTAACCCCAAAAAGCAATGGCATCGCAACACGCCAATTCACAGTCAAGTCATCTGACAAAGATTTCAATAGCAGGATTATTAGTAACGCTTGGAATTATTTATGGCGATATTGGTACATCACCTTTATACGTTTTTAAATCAATTATCGGTGACAGAATGATCTCGGACGAATTGGTCTATGGTGGTATTTCTTGTGTCATCTGGACCCTTACCTTACAAACAACTTTTAAATATGTTTTGCTTACGCTTCGTGCAGATAACAGGGGTGAAGGCGGCATCTTTTCTCTGTTTGCATTGGTTAGGCGTTATGCAAAGTGGATATACATTCCGGCAATCATTGGTGCTGCTACTTTATTGGCCGATGGTATTATAACACCTCCGATTTCAGTTTCATCAGCCATTGAAGGTTTAAATGGCGTGCATGGATTAGAAAATATAATTGTACCGGGCAATGTATTAACTGTTGGTATAGTGATCGGCATTATTTCGTTGTTATTTTTATTTCAACGTTTCGGAACCAAAGTCGTTGGTTTTGCTTTTGGACCTATCATGTTAGTTTGGTTTTCGATGATCATGTTGTTGGGTCTTTTACAAATCATACATAATCCCGGAATACTTAAAGCAATCAGCCCTTATTATGGTATCAAATTGCTGACCAATTATCCGCACGGATTTTGGTTATTGGGTGCAGTGTTTTTATGCACAACGGGAGCAGAAGCATTGTACAGTGATCTTGGGCATTGCGGAAGAAGAAATATTCAAACAAGCTGGATCTTTGTAAAATCTGCTCTCATCTTTAATTATATGGGACAAGGCGCCTGGTTACTGGCACAGGGTAGCAGTACATTGGGTGCTAATATCAACCCCTTCTACGAATTAATGCCACATTGGTTTTTATTAGTAGGTGTTGTAATTGCAACGTTAGCAACCATCATTGCCAGTCAGGCATTGATCAGCGGATCATTTACATTAATCAGTGAAGCCATCAGTATGAATTTCTGGCCAAGAGTGACCATCAAATTTCCTACCGACGTAAAAGGACAGATATATATTCCAAGTCTCAATTTTATTTTATGGATAGGATGTGTGACCACTATGCTGTATTTTAAGAAGAGTA
>JAGWPQ010000086.1 GCA_028877045.1 Bacteroidota bacterium
ATTTATACAACCGGTGGAGCCAATGCCGATATAACCGCAACTGTAAAAACTTTACCGGGTGCACAACAGGTTGGCGAGCAGGAAGGATTATTTGTTCGTGGTGGTGCAGGTTACGAAACCAAACAATTCATCGATGGCACATTGGTCAATAACCCTTACTACGCAAGCATTCCTGATATTGCATCGCGTGGAAGATTCGCGCCATCACTTTTTAAAGGAACTGTTTTCTCAACTGGCGGATACTCGGCTTTGTACGGACAAGCTTTATCATCGGCATTAATTTTAGAAAGTATCGATTTGCCCGAACGTTCCGAAGCGCAGGCATCCTTATCACCAATTTTTGTGGGCGGAGGTTTAATGCAACTGGCAAAAAATAAAAGATCATCTTACGGAATAAATTATGGCTATACCAACCTTACTTTTTATTTCAACGTTGTAAAACAAAAGCCCGATTATTTTGATATGCCCGAATATCATACCGCCGATGCAAACTTCCGCATCAAAACAAAAGGCGGCATCATAAAATATTATACAACATTCAGCTACGGGCATGGCGGTTTGCGCAGGCCAAACATCGACAGCTCTGATCTAAAAGAGGCGCTGGAATTAAAAAATACAAACTGGTATAATAATGTAAGCTGGAAAGAAAATCTGGGCAATGGCTGGAAACTGAATATGGGATTGGGTTACAGCACAAATCATGATAATTACGATCAGCAAATTCAAAGTCAAAATAACCAATCGGTTTATACGGGCAAGATGTTCATCGATAGCTTAAATTTTAAATTAAACAACATTCAAAACCTTTCGCAAATAAGAACTGTGTTTGAAAAAAGAATTGGCGGCATCAGTGCTTTACGTTTTGGCGGCGAATATATGTATGCATATAATTCAAGTAAATTTTCTAATCCCAATTTTTCTTACGATGGATTATTAAAAGATAATTTTACTTCTTTATTTGGCGAAGCCGATATGTACATCACCAATGGTTTGGCAGTTAAAACAGGATTGCGTTTTGAGCATTCTTCTTTAATCAATAAAGCAAATATTGCCCCGCGAATTTCTTTGGCATACAAAACAGGTAAGGATGCGCAGATGAGTTTTGCTTACGGGATATTTTATCAGAAACCCGAAAATAATTATCTGCAGATCACAACAAATTTCGGTTATACAAAGGCCACGCATTATATTTTGAATTACCAGAAAATGAATAAAGATTATACATTTCGGGTAGAAGCTTTTTATAAAAAATATAATGCTCTGGTAAAAACATATCCTTTATTCAATAATGATGGAACCGGCGATGCTAAAGGGTTTGAGCTGTTCTGGCGTGATAAGAAAACAATCAAAGGTTTCGATTACTGGGTTAGTTATTCGTATCTGGATACAAAGCGTGATTATTTATATTATCCCATGCAATTGCAACCAACATTCGCAGCAAAACACACATTAAGTATTGTTACAAAAAAATTTATAACAAGTATAAAAACCGGATTCAATTTTACGTATTCGTATGCCACAGGCCGCCCGTATTATTTTATGGAGCCGAACGGAAACAAGTACGATATCAAAGATCAGGGTACAACTATTCCGTATCATAATCTTGGATTTAGCTTAAATTATGTGCCGAGTGTTGGTAAAACAAATCCAAAAACTTTTTGGGTAATTGTTGCAAGCGTTACCAATATGTTGAACAGTGATCAGGTGTTTGGTTATAATTATTCGCACGACGGATCTATTAAACAACCCATCACCATGCCGGCACCAAGTTTTTATTTTATAGGAATATTTTTGAGCTGGGGCGTTGATAAAACACAGGATGCCATTAATAATAATTTATAAATTTTTTATGTTACCAACTTTCGAATATAAATGAAACAAACAGACCTCATCCATTTCTCTTCTCCTTTAGGAGAAGATGCCTGAAAGGTAGATGAGGCTTGCGTCGCACTCTTCAGCGTTTAGCTCAACACTGAACCGAACGTACAAGTGTGCGACGCTCCAAAGGAGTCCTTCGGACAACAGGCGATGACATGAAAAACAAAAGCTCGTAACAAAAAATAAAAAAACAAAAACTAAAAATTAAAATCAAACATCATGAAACATTTATTAATTGGTTTATTTCTTTTCATCGGAATAAACACATTTGCACAAAACGAAAAATTCGAAGCAGCCATGGGCAGCACATTGCAACAAATGGGTGAAGCAAAAGATGCAGCATCGTTTTCAGAAGTTGCCGCAAAATTTGAACGCATCGGCGATGCCGAAAAAACACAATGGTTGCCATTTTATTATGCGGCATTAACAAAAGCAAGGATGAGTATGCAGCGCATGGGCGATCAGGATCAACTGGCCGATGAAGCGCAAACCATTATTGAAAAAGCAAAAGCCATTGAAAAAAACAGCGAAATAATGTGTGTGGAAAGTATGATCGCTACTGCAAAGATGCTGGTCGATCCGCAGGCACGCTGGATGCAGTACGGTCAGGCATCGATGCAATTTTTAGAAGATGCAAAAAAAGCCGATTCAACCAATCCGCGACCTTATGCATTGCAATCCATTTCTTTAAAAAATACGCCCGAAGCTTTTGGTGGTGGTTGTGCTGCATCAAAACCAATTGCAGAAAAAGCATTGGAATTGTATAAAGCCTTCAAACCAGCATCAGCATTGTATCCTAAATGGGGTAGCGAAATTGCACAATCGGTTGTTGATGGCTGTAAATAAAAATAATAATTACACGGATTAGAGCGAATTACACGAATTGTTTGATGAATAAATTTTTCAATTTGTGTAATTCGTAAAAATTCGTATAATAAAAAATAAAGTATGAAAATTGGTATAACAACTTTAATATTATTTGTCACAGCGAATTTATTTGCGCAAGCAAAACACGATTTGATCGTTACAACAACCGGCTATAAAAATAAAACAGGTAATATTTTTATTGCGGTCTATAACAGCGAACAGAATTATATGAATGTTTCCAAAGCATCTTATCTCGGCATCACAAAAGCTGCGCAGGGAAAAACATCTTATACTTTTAAAAATATTCCTGACGCTGTGTATGCCGTATCATTATTTTTTGACGAAAATAAAAATGGCAAATTGGATAAGAATTTTTTCGGGATACCAACCGAGAAATATGGTTTTTCGAATAATGCAAAAGGATTTTTTGGTCCGGCTAAATTTTCGAAAGCAAAATTTGAACATCATGCCGATCAGGAAATAATCATCAGTCTGGAATAAGATGTGAATAAACTTTGACCAAGGCTGTAATGCCTCTGTTATCTTTACTTTAATACAATTTGTATGCAAAACAAAAATGAATTTACTCCGGAAGAAAGTTTGCAACTTATTCAATCGATGATTGATAAAACAAGACATAGATATAGCGATAGCAGTTTTTATTTTCTGTTTTGGGGATGGCTTGTTTTTGCATGTTGCATCGTTGAATTTATTTTAAAAGTATGGTTGCAATATCCGTATCATTATTTTGTTTGGTTCATAATGCCTTTGGGCGCTGTTATTACAGTAATCTATGGAGCCAGAACCGCAAAAAAAGAAAGAGTAAAAACTTTTATTGACGACGCAACGGATTATTTATGGATCGCATTAAGTATTGCCTTTTTTGCAGTTGCATTCATTAACGGATTATCCGCATCAATTACCAATCCTTTTTCATACTATATTTTATTGTATGCCATCGGCACATTTGTAACGGGCGGATTAATAAAATTCAAGCCATTGATTATTGGCGGCAGCATTAACTTTTTTCTAGCAGTTATTTGTTCAAGATTTTCTTTCGATCATCAATTATTAGTTGCGGCAACCGCAATTTTAATCAG
>JAGWPQ010000087.1 GCA_028877045.1 Bacteroidota bacterium
AAACGATTAAACATTTTAACCGGCGATTGGGTATTGGTATCGCCGCACAGAAGTAAACGCCCGTGGTCGGGAAAAGTAGAAACAGTAAAAGATGTACAAAGACCTGCATATGATCCGGGATGTTATTTATGCCCAACCAATACAAGGGTCAATGGTGCTGTTAATCCTGATTATAAGGGTGCCTATATTTTTAAAAATGATCATTCAGCATTGCTGGAAGATACTCCGGTTGGAGAAATAAATATTCAAAATGTGTTGCAGGCTAAAAGCCAGCGGGGCATTTGTAAGGTAATTTGTTTTTCACCAAATCATAATGAGACACTATCCAGTTTAAGTGTAAATCAAATTAAGGAAGTAGTTGAGTTGATGCAAGAGGAATTCAGGGATCTTTCAAAAAATGAATGGATCAGGTATATACAAATATTCGAGAATAAAGGAGAGATCATGGGCTGCAGCAACCCGCATCCGCATGGGCAAATATGGAGCAGCGATGATTTGCCTGTTGAAATTATTAAAGAAACAAAAACACAATTGGAATATTATAATAAGCACCAATCAAGCTTATTATCATTTTATCTTTCTGTAGAATTAGAGAAGGGCGAAAGAATTGTTCATGCAAACGATCATTTCGTGGCACTTGTTCCGTTTTGGGCGGTATGGCCTTACGAAACTATGATCATCAGCAGAAGACATGTTGAAGATATTACTCAATTTAATGAAACAGAAACATTAGCCCTGGCAGATATTTTACGTAAGCTTTCAGAAAGTTATGATAATTTATTTCAGACTTCGTTTCCTTATTCTGCCGGAATGCATCAACGTCCAGTAAACGATGGGGATCATCCCGAATGGCATTGGCATATGCATTTTTATCCTCCTTTACTCAGATCGGCAACTGTAAAAAAATTTATGGTCGGATATGAAATGCTTGCAAATCCTCAAAGGGATATCACACCGGAATTTGCTGCTCTTAAATTAAGAGAATCTGCTAACCAATATATTTCATCTGAACAATAATAAAATAGTATGGAGAAAATATTAATAAACAGCCGAAGCTGTTATATGGACCGCATACAATTACTAATTATTATAAGTAATATCAACAGATGATATTCACATTAATTTAAAAAATAAATAGGATGCATCCGGTTGATGTTAATGCATTTATGACAATAATGTTTTCGCAATAAATTTTCGGCAGAAAATTAAATACTGATTGAAGAAAATAATAAATACTGACTTAAACAGGGACTTTCTTTATATAAAACTTTAAACTATTAAACAATTTTTTATGCAACAGGTAATCGATTCATTTGTAAACAATTTTCAAACTACACCTAAAGTATTTTTTGCACCGGGAAGAATTAATTTAATCGGGGAACATATTGACTATAACCACGGTTATGTAATGCCGGCAGCCATCGACAAAGGTATCTGGTTTGCTGTTGCCGCCAACAATACCAATACTGCAAACTTTGTAAGTGTTGATTTAAAAGACAGTTTTTCTGTTTCGCTGGATACAGTTCAGAAACAAGATAGTTGGAAAAATTATGTGTTAGGGGTACTGCATGTACTGGAAGAAAACAATATAAAAGTGGGTGGATTTGATTGCGCATTTGGCGGGAACCTGCCTGTAGGTGCCGGACTTTCTTCTTCAGCAGCAGTGGAAGGCGGATTAATTATGGCACTCAATACTGTTTTTAATTTAGGTATTAACAGAATTGAATTAGCAAAACTTGCTCAAAAAGCCGAACATGGTTACCCGGGAGTAAAGTGCGGTATCATGGATCAGTTTGCAAATTTAAACGGAAAGAAAGATCATGTGATTTTGCTGGATTGCGTAACTCTGGATTACCAGCATTTCCCATTGCAATTAAATGATTATGCCATTTATCTGATCAATACCAAAGTGCATCATTCATTGGCCAGTGGCGAATACAATAAAAGAAGACATGATTGCGAAGAGGGTTTTGCCATCTTAAAAGAAAAAATTGGCGGAGAGATTAGCTCATGGCGCCAAATCAGCCCTGAGCAGGTGATTGCTAATAAAGAAGCATTAAGCACAAGGGTATTTGATCGTTGTTTATTTGTTACGCAGGAAATTGGCAGGACCCAGAAAGCAGGTGAATTATTGAAACAAAATAACCTGATTGAATTTGGAAAACTGATGTTTCAAACGCATGAAGGCTTAAGTAAATTGTACGAGGTAAGTTGCCCTGAACTTGATTTTCTGGTAGATCAGGCTAAACTATTCCCTGAAGTGATTGGTGCAAGAGTTATGGGCGGCGGCTTTGGCGGATGTACCATTAACATCATTGAAAAAGCAAAAGCAGATGCAATAATTACTTCTGTTACATCTGCCTATCAAAAACAATTTAATATAATTCCGGAAGTATACGAAGTGGCAACCAGCAACGGTACATACGAAATTGTATAAGTGGGGTATGGGATTAATTCCTTTTGGAATATAGTAGTAAAATTTAAAACATAAAATTTACAGGAGAGATAAAACAAGCTCTGTTATCGGGGGATGTTTACAATAAGTATAGAAATTTATCGAAGATTTCATTGTTAAAAAACATCTCAATTCGTAATAATCAAAACTTTATACGTTTCCGATTTGTATTTAAAAGGTTATCTTGCATGCCAGAAAAGTTTATATTACATCTAACGTAATTGAAAATTATGGCATATTCTGATCACACATTTCACATACCTGTAATGGGACTTGCCTTTACAATCGATACACCCGTTAAGGTTGCACCGTATGGTATCTCGTCGGTGATTTCTATTATTGAGGATTCTTTAGTAGAAAGAATGCGTGAATATTATTATAATCAGTTAAATGAATTATATATCCCGATTCCTATAATTGATATGGATCATCGTGCTAAACGAATTACTGATTATCTGAATTTAGTAAACAGAATTGTTCATACAAAATTCGATCAGTTAAAAGCAAAGGCATTTGAAAAAGGATCTGAGATTGTTAAATATTTCGAAATGCTACCCGATGACAGTAAGCTAAAACAGTTATATCATTCAATGTTGGAGGTTACTGATGCGATTCAAAAAGAAAAGTTGCAGCAAAAGCTTCGCGAAAAAATTGTTCCCGGTTGTATTGATGTAAACATCATGACCAAGCTTGATAAAAATCAATTGGACAAAGAAGGAAATGTAATTGCCGACGGATCAGATGCATTAACTGCTTTGCGTGGTTATGTAAACAGCGATCTGACTAATTCATCAGTTGTTTTTTCTGCAGGAATGAATCCACGATTGTATAATTATATCGACAATTTTGAACAATTCAGAACTGTAAAAGATGGCAGTTTTGTTAAACGAATTATTATTAAAGTAAGCGATTATCGTTCTTCGTTAATACAAGGGAAATTTTTAGCCAAAAAAGGTTTATGGGTTTCTGAATTCAGAATTGAATCGGGATTAAATTGTGGCGGTCATGCTTTTGCAACAGATGGTTATTTATTAGGACCGATATTGGAAGAGTTTAAGCAGAAGAAACAGGAAATGCTGAATGAATTGTTTGCATTGTATACAAAATCATTAGCTGAAAAAGGAAAAGAAGTTCCTACTGAAATACCGCATACAAGAATTAC
>JAGWPQ010000088.1 GCA_028877045.1 Bacteroidota bacterium
ACCAAAACAGGATTCATCGGCTTTTATTCTAAAACAGCTTTTGAAGATATTAAAGCCGAGAACAATCAGGTGTATGCAGTGATTGATGTTGCTAAAAAAAATATTGCCTTCTCACTTTTATTAAAAGGTTTTCTCTTCCCTAAGGAATTAATGCAGGAACATTTTAATGAAAATTATGTGGAGAGTGATAAATATCCCAAAGCAAATTTCATTGGAAACTTCTCAGGGGAATTCAATATAAATAAAAATGGCATCTACAACGTACTCGTGAAAGGAGAACTATCATTACACAACTATGCCAAAGCCATTGAGACTACTGCAACGCTGGAAGTAAAGGGCGGAAAGATTTTCGGCCAATCCCAATTTAAAGTAAAGCCTGAAGATTTTAATATCAGTATTCCTGCTCTTGTTCGCAATAAGATCGCAAAAGAAATAAACGTGATCGTTAAAATTGATTGTAATCCTAAATAAAATAATGATGCTTAAAAAAATAGTCATTCTGCTTTTCATTTTAATAAGCGCAATCAAAATAAATGCGCAGGACAATTCGCTGTTGAATATTCTGAGCGATTCAATGTCGGCAAATAAAACCAGAAGTTTTGTTACCGGAACATTCAAGGCAACGCATGTGGTAAATATGCAAACCGTTGAAGGTGTTGCAGCAGGGGCCTTGAGTTTTGTTATTCAACATCGCTTCGGGCAATTGAATAGCGGTGCATACAATTTTTTTGGATTGGATAATGCTACATTGCGGCTGGGACTTGATTATGGAATTACCGACAGATTAACTGCCGGCATTGGCAGAAGCTCTTATCAAAAAACATTTGATGGTTATTTAAAATACAAACTGATACGACAAACAGATGGCAACAACCAAACGCCCGTAACCGTAAGTATTTTAGGAAGAATCAATTATTTTACTATGAATTTTCTTGATAAACCATATTTAGATCTAACCTATCGAACAAGTTATATCGGGCAGTTATTGATCGCAAGAAAATTCAATCGTGCGCTTTCTCTGCAAATTGCACCAACTTATTTGCATTATAATTTAGTTCCCACTATCAGTGATAAGAATGATGAATTTGCTTTTGGATTTGGCGGAAGAATAAAATTCAATAAACGAATGAGCATTAATGCCGAATACAATTATTTATTGCCTAATCAAACTGTTTCAACTACCGTGTACAATTCATTTTCGTTAGGATGGGATATCGAAACCGGTGGTCATGTTTTTCAATTGATACTTAGTAATTCACAGGGGCTTGTAGAATCGCAGTATATTGGCGCAACAACCGATAGCTGGGGCAATGGCGGTATTTATTTTGGTTTCAACATCTCCCGAAATTTTAATATTACCAATCATGCAAAAAGCAAAGTACAATGGTAAAATATTAGTATTGTGTCAAAATAATCTTTAATTTATTTTAAGCAATGATTGTGCATTGAAATATCGGAGCGAAGGATAGCACACTGATAACACAGATGAAACAGATATACTCTGATGATTTTAATATTCGTAATTAAACAAACAGATTAAAGCAGATAATGCCGCTTTGCGGCATCAAACCCGTTATCATCCATTCATCCGTGTTCCTATTGTTTTAAAACTAAAATAATTTATATTTAATTTTGACTGACTACTTAATTACTGAAAAATATATGAAAGGAAATTTCATCCAAAACATATCGGCAAACACTTTTCTGCAAATAATCAATCAACTGTTTTTTCCATTAAAGCCAATTATTCTAATTTCATTTCAATAATATTTTTTTTGAGCGAACGGATATTGAAAGGCTAACTCTAATATGTAAGGGGATATTTTTTTATTGTCAATATACATGATTGAATCAACGACAAACAAGTAGAATCGTTTTCATCGGCAGGGAAACCAGGGATTGGAATAACAAATGTTTTTGCCATTGCAGAAAAGCTAACTGATTAGCTACTTGTACTTGGAAAAATAATATACCTCAAAACAATTTTCTTGTCAATCCAATATTGATACCTGTACTTGTAATAGGCAACGCGCCAATGCCAACGCCCTTTAATGGGATTTTTATAAACGGTTCTATACGCAGGTCTCCTATCTTGCCCAGTTTTCTGTTATATCCAATGCTCAGGTTCATCATTGAAAACCAAAAATCAGAAGCAGTGTTATACGTTTTATATCGCTGATAGATTGAGCCGCTGTTATCATAAGTGTATTCATAATTTTCGTTCTTCATTAAATAAGATGAAAATCCAAGAGAACTTGTCCATGTGATTTTACCTGAAGATTTAAAAATATAGCGGAGGTTAACAGGTAATTCTACCATGTTACAATTACCATCAAGGTACTGAATTGTAACGTTAGGCGGCAATGTTAGGTTTTTAGTACTGAAATATTTTCCATCGCTGTAATAATATTTCTTATCCCACATCAGTCCTGTTTCAATACTTAATTTTTTATTTAACTGATATCCAACAATTATTCCTG
>JAGWPQ010000089.1 GCA_028877045.1 Bacteroidota bacterium
ATGCTGCAAAGCGGCATATTTGCCGTACTTAGAACAAGACAGTGGGTCGACCTGGTAGGTGGCCTGGGTTATCCGCTTTACTTTTTAACCATACTTGGCGTTTGGAAAATTTTGGGCGTTATCGCGATTTTAATTCCGCGATTTAAGCTTCTTAAAGAATGGGCCTATGCAGGTTTCTTTTTCGCTATGACGGGCGCCATCGCTTCGCACCTGGCATCCGCAGATCATAGCCTAAAAGGACTTATCGGACCATTTTTTCAGCTTGTTTTTGTCGTTTTATCCTGGTATTTCAGGCCTTCAAACAGAAAAATTGTTTCAGTAAATTAATTAAGATGAAAAAAGAACTGTCAAAAAAACAACAGGACGAATTACTCAAAATTGTAAAAGCCCGTTTTGAAAAAAACAGTGATCGCCATAAAGGTTTTGAATGGGCGAAAGTACTGGCTAAACTGGAAGCCAATTCTGAAAAACTATGGTCACTTAATGAAATGGAAACAACCGGTGGCGAACCTGATGTTATTGGTTATGATAAAAAAACAGGTGAATATATTTTTTATGATTGCTCGGCTGAAAGTCCGCAAGGCCGCAGAAGTTTTTGTTACGATCGTGAAGCGTTGCTGTCGAGGAAAGAAAATAAACCTAAGAATAATGTTATAGATATGGCTGCGGCGATGGGCATCGAACTTTTAACGGAAGAACAGTATCGGGCGTTGCAGCAAGTTGGTAAGTTCGATACAAAAACATCGAGCTGGATAAAGACACCATCCGGTATCAGAAAACTTGGCGGCGCTGTCTTTTGTGATCGTCGCTACGACACTGTGTTTTTGTATCACAACGGTGCAGAATCTTATTATGCAGCCAGAGGATTTCGTGGCTCATTAAGAGTTTAAAAATTTCTTCTCTGTTATCCCGCAGGGTGTCTTGTATCTTAACCATCAATCAGACTAAGTCTGATTTTCATTATTTATCCAAAGAGCGCTTCGCTAATTCTTAGGATAGCGTTGTTTTTTCGCGCAGAGTCGCAGAGAAGTTATTTTTTCTGCAAGGATACCTCTCTTTTCGGATGCGGATGTTTGAGTGCACAGAGAGAAAAATCCTAACGGATCTTTGAAAGCACACTAAATTTAATACTTGTCATTTTCAAAGGGCTCGTTTGCTACGCAAAAATTGGTTACTCAAACATGACAGTAAACTTTAAAGCGAAATGATTGTTAACGCTAACGAAATGATAAAACGATCAATATACTTTATCGATAAATAAAAAAGCAATCATATCAATATGAAAAATCTATCTGCTATTGGTCGCATTTTTTATGGTATAGGTATTGCCGGTACAGGGTTTCAGACAATTTATTACAGGGATTTTCCTTATTATATGTTACCTCCGAAACATTCATGGATCCCGGGTCTTGCAGTGCCGGCTTATATTTCAGGTGCCCTGCTTATTTTAGCCGGGATATATATTGTTTTGGCAAAAAAGACCAAACCAATTGCTTTGTTGTTAGGCACTGTGCTTTTATTGATATTTTGTTTTTATCATATCCCGTATGAGTTTATAGCTACTTCAAATTACATGCACTTTGGAGAATGGGAGAATGCTGAGAAAGAATTAGCATTAGCAGGTGGCGCATTTATTATTGCCGGCTGCTTTTCAGAAAAGAACGGAAACCCTCTTATCAGTTTCTTAACGAAGCTAATACCCTTCGGGGCTATTTTCTTTTCCATAACGATGATCAGTTTTGGCATTATTCATTTTCTGTATGCAAAAGAGGTAGCAGATTATGTTCCATCGTGGATGCCCAACCGTATCTTCTGGGCTTATTTTGCCGGCACAGCATTAATTGGTTCGGGTGTTGCAATCATTTTGAAAATCAAACCCAAATTAATTGCTGCTCTTTTAGGAATAATGATCTTTAGTTGGGTTATTCTTCTTCACATACCCAGGGCCGTAGCTTCTCCTTTTGCCGGCATGGGCGGTGAAGTTACCAGCGCATTTTTAGCACTTGCATATAGCGGAACTGCTTTTGTAATTGCAGGGGTTACTAAAAACAAAAGTTCAGTCAAATAGTAAGTTTTGGTATTTGGTAATAACTAATTTGCTAAACAAATATTTATATAAAATCAAGATAACAGCGGCTGCGACAGCAGATTTGAAATCGATAAAAGAGGAAAACAAATTTTTCTTTCTTCGCGGAGCCCATGCGGAGATTCTGCAAAGAAAGAAAGGGTTATCAATTGATTCGTATTCAGCCACAAAAATTGTCGCATTCGCACAGCAATGACATCGTATTTGTTGGCGAGATTTGCATCTAAAGAAACCATCAATAATATGAGAAAAATAACTATTCTGTCAATGATCACATTAGATGCTGTAATGCAGGCGCCCGG
>JAGWPQ010000090.1 GCA_028877045.1 Bacteroidota bacterium
ATGTTGCAGTTTTTGTTGTTATAAATAGTTTTAATCAAAATAATATCAGCGATGGGGAGCTTGGTTTTAGCATCATTAAAAAATTAACCGAATAAATTACATGCAATACATCATCGTTGAAACCATCGGCTGGATTGGTTCTATACTGATACTTGCTGCTTATTTTTTAAATATGCAGCATAAAATATTGGCCACATCTCCATTTTATATTTGGGCCAATTTAATTGGCGGTGCATGTTTCGTCATCAACACCATTTATCATCATGCTTTTCCTTCGGCGGCGCTGAATATTATTTGGGTATTGATTGCAGTATTCTCGTTAGCAAGAGCAAAAAAATAATTTTGTAGCAAGCTGTTGTGCAAAGCCTTACTGCTGTTGCGTCGCACTCTTCAACTGAGGGAAGGCTATGGGCATTTGCTCGCTGATCATAGCTCGCTGCTCACAGCTCCGAACGTACAAGTGTGCGATTCTTTCACTGAAAGAATCAGGGGCAACAGGTGTTTCATTGAAATACTGAAGCCGGTAACAAAAAAAATTAATTATTCTTTTCGGGCTGATTGTTTTTAATTAATCCTTCAATTAATGAAGTAATGAACGAAACAATTAAACTAAACAGTAATGCCGAAAACCAGCCATCTACCTGAAAACCCGGAACAATGTCGGCAGCCAGTTTGATGATGATGATATTGATGACAAGCAAAAACAATCCCAATGTAAAAATGGTGATGGGAATGGTTAAAATAATTAGAATGGGTTTAATGAAATTATTGAGCAAACCCAAAACTGCTGCGACGAAAATAGCGGTGAGTACGCTGTCGATATGCACACCCGATAATAAATAAGTTGCCGCCAAAACTGCAAACGAAGTAATAAGAGTTTTTGAAAGAAACTGTATCATAACAATTATTAAACAACTACAAGTTCGTAAAATTCTTCGGGGTTTAAATATTTTTTTGCTAACACCTGTAATTCTTCGGCAGTAACGGTTTTAATGGTGTTGATGCTGTTGTAAAAATAATCTTCGGTCAAATTGTTCAGCACATAACTTCTCCATCTTGCAATGATCTGAAACGGGCCGTCTAAATCGCCAAGCAATCCGCCGATCATATAATTGCGAACCAGATTTAATTCTTCGTCGGTAACCAGGTCGTTGCGAAGCCTTTCCATTTCTTTATACGTTTCTTCGATGGTGGCGGCACAAACATCACGACCGGCTTCGGTGCTGATGGACCATGCAGTTTCGTGAATATGGTTTTGAATATATGAATTGATGCCGTACGTATAACCTTTGTCTTCGCGAATATTACTCATCAGTCTTGAACCAAAAAATCCGCCTAAAATATTATTGAGCACATGAATTTTTGGATAGTCTTCGTGATGGCGATAAGGAAATGGCCTTGCCAATCTAACCGCACCCTGCACGCCATTTGCATCGTTAATGATATTATATTTTTTTGTTTGAGCCGGGAATTGTTGGTGTACAATTTCTTTCATCAGGTTTTGATGAAAAGGCAATGCACCAAAATTTTTATTCAGTTGTTCCTGAATATCGGCGGGTAATTTCCCCGCAACAAACAACACACATTTCCCATGCGTATAATATTGTTGGTAAAATTGAACAAGCTCTTCTCTGTTTAACTGATCATAATCAGGAGCAGTTGAATATTTTCCATAAGGATGATGCAAACCAAAAACATATTCATCAATTAAACGGTTGGCAACAAAATCGCATTTTTTTAAATTAACTTCCAAACGTTGTTTCTGATTTTGTTTATAAATGGCCAATTCTTCTTCCGGAAAAACCGATTCGGTCAATATCTCCGTCATTACAGGAAGCAATGCAGGCAAGTGTTTGCTGAGTGTGTGTAAGGTGAAAGTCGCTGTTTCGTTATAACAATGCCTGTTTAAATACGAACCGTAAAATTCGAAATGGTCGTTGAGCTGAAATGCCGATTTGTTTTTTGTTCCGTTCTTCAACATAAAGTTGGTGGTAGCGGCAACAATATTCTTTTCTTCGTACCAGTTACCGGCAAAAAAAACAAATTCTATCATTATCAATTCTTCGGCACCTGCATCAACGGCATATACCGGAACACCGTTATCTAAATGAAAACGGGTGCATGGTTTTAGCTGAAGATCAAATTCAACTGCGTTTAATATTTTGGGTGTTTGTTTTCTGTTCAACATAATTTTTTATTTACCACAGAGTAAAAAAGTAAAAGAGTTTCGCTGGGTTATTTATTGAATATATCCCATTACTCTTCTTTTTATTCCATCTTTTAACAATACAACATTAAAATTTATTAATAGCCCAACTTGTTTTCCTGAAAGTTTTAAATACGTTAATAATTGTGCTTCATGTATAGGAAGTAATCCTTCTACGCTCTTTAATTCAATAATGATTTCATCTTCAATCAGCATATCAATAAAAAAATCTTTTTCTAATACTTCGCCCTGAAAGTTGATAGGTAACTGCACTTGTCGTTTGACAGATAACCCTTTTTTGATTAGTAACTTTTGAAGACAAACTTCATAAACAGATTCTAGTAAACCGGGGCCAAGTTCTTTATGCACTTCAATTGCATCACCAATGATGGCTGAAGTAATTTCGTCATATTTATTTTTACTTAACATTCTCCTGTGTAACTCTTTTGCTCTTTTACTCTGTGTTAAAATTAGCTCTTACAATAATAATGAATGGTGTTGCTGTTCTTCTCGTCAAATAATTCTTTGCTGTAATTAAGAATATCTTTTGCAGTAACGGCATTGTATCTTTCCAGTTCACTATTCATTAAAGTGGCATCGCCCAACAATTCGTAAAAGGCCAAACTATTTGCACGGTTCATCACGCTCATATCTTCAAATGCAATTACACTTTCGGTTTTATTTTTCACTTTTTGTAATTCTGTTTCACTAACCAATTCGGATTTTATTTTTTCTATTTCTTCGTTCACAGCTTTTTCTGCATCGGCCATAGAAATTCCTTTCACTAATTTTCCTTCAACGGCCAGTAACCCTGCTTCAACAGTTCCGTAATGCGAGCATTCTAAATTCGAGAATAATTGTTTTTCCTTTACCAATGATTGGTACATGCGTGATGATGCACCGCCACCCAAAATTTCGCTTATCAAATCGGCTATATAATATTCTTTATCTAATCTTGCACCCATGTGCCATGTTTTGATGAATGCGTCCAAAGGCACGTCGGCCCTTATTTCCAGCAAACGGGCTTCTTCCTGTTTTGGTTCCTGCGGAATATTTCTGATATATTTTTCTCCCGATGGGATATCGCCAAACCATTTTTCTGCGAGCAGTTTTATTTCATCGCTTTTTACTTTTCCGGCAACAACTAAAATGGCATTGCTCGGGCGATAATGTTTAAAGAAAAAACTTTTTACATCATCGATGCTTGCATTTTCAACATGACTTAATTCCTTACCTATCGTCATCCACCGGTACGGATGAACTTTATATGCCAGTGCACGCATCTTATGCCAGATATCGCCGTAAGGTTTATTGATATAATGTTCTTTGAATTCTTCACACACAACTTTGCGTTGCACTTCCAGACTTTTTTTACTGAAAGCCAAACTCAGCATGCGATCGCTTTCTAACCAAAAAGCAGTTTCAATATTTTCGGCAGGGATCTGGCAATAATAATTGGTAAGATCGTTTGTGGTGTATGCATTATTCTCGCCGCCGGCACGTTGCAAGGGCTCATCATAATCCGGAATATTGATGCTGCCGCCAAACATCAGATGCTCGAATAAATGTGCGAAGCCGGTTTTATCTTCCTGCTCATCACGTGAACCAACATCGTACATCACATTCACAACTGCCATTGGTGTGGAATGGTCTTCGTGCACCAAAACCCTTAACCCGTTTGCTAAAACAAATCTGTTGAATTGAATCATAATTTAAAAAATGGAAGCTGCAAAGTAGCAACAAAAAAATGGAATCAAATCTTTGCTGCGTAATTATTTCATAATGTTTTTAATACTGAGATTAATGATGATGGGCTGATTATCTCTTAACACAAGCACTTTAACTTTTGCACCGGCATTTTGCAATACGGCTTTATATGCCTGAATATTACGGGTAAAATTATTATTGATGGCTAAAATAGTATCATCTTTTTTAAAACCTGCTTTATCGCCCGGGGAACCCGGAATGATGTCAACAATTTTTATATCGCCGTTAATTAAATAGATACCCAAACCGGTATAGGAATAATCAAAAACATCGGCATAATGTGTATTGGGCTTTAAAAATATGGCCTGTTCGGGATAGTTGATGATCAAATTAAAACGCCGTAACAGATCATTGCCTATCAGTCCACCCAAAAACGGATAAGATGTTACATTAAATTCATCATCAAAAATATAAACCGGAACTTTTTTAAAACGATAAGGCCCAAACTGAATTTCTTTTACAACCGTTGTGTTCATTGTTTTTTTGCCGCCGATCCCTTCGGCCTGTGTTGCATATATCTTACGTTTCTTGCTCAGGAAAAGGCTGTCGTCAACAAAATCCTGCGAAAATAAAAAGCAAAGCCCGGCACCAATATCAAAAATAAATTTTCCGCTAACAGTTTTTTCATCTTTGACTCTTGCATGATAATAAGGCAGGGCGTTAAATCCGGGGTGGATTAAAAATCCTCCTTTGGGATATTTACAACTGCCGGGAGAATAAACTTCGATCATCAATTTATCATAATCAATTTTTACAATAAATCTTCTTAAAAAAGTAAACCCAATGATACCGTCAACCTTTATACCATAAACGCTGGTCAATATTTCGTAGTCGTTGATGTGAAAATCAAGATCATCAATTTTTAATCCGGGTAAAACTAAACTGTGGTGATACGTAAAATCAACCGTTTTCATGCCTGCAATGCCCCTGACAGTACGGTCGCTTTTTTCTCTTTTTAATTTTAATTCTTCCACAGTGGTAGAATCGAACGAAATGCCCCCGCTGCCGGTATCTAAAATAAAATTCAGAGAGTCTTTGATATTGTCAACCTGCGCCTTTAAAATTATTACGCCACCTGTTAATTGTACAAAAGGAAATTTTGTAATGTATTTCGATTGAGGCGATACAAACTCTTCCTGGGCATTGCTTTTAAGGCAAAGCAAACTGAAAAAAATGATGTAACAGGCTATTGAATGTTTCATGAGGCTGTGGTTGCGTCGCACACTTGTACTGCAAATCTTTAATCGGCAGGGCAACATTTTTTTAATTTACTATTGAATATACACATAATTTTTTTTTATCAGGAAACCTTGTCAATCTTTTAATAAAACATTTACTTTACCGGTAAAATAGTTTGTTAATTGGTTAACAAAAGATGATGATCGATGTTATACAACTAAACCGCTGCAACCCTACCTTTGTTGCCTAATTAAAATTAAATATGCAGTTAGCTGATCTATATCAACGGGCATTGAACTTCGAGTTTTTAAGCATCGAAGAAGGAATGTTTTTATTTAAACATGCGCCGCTTACCGAATTAATGAATGTGGCTGATGAGTTGCGCAAGAAACAAGTACCTCATGGAAAAGTTACCTGGCAGATCGACAGAAATTTAAACACCACTAATGTTTGTATCGCTAATTGTAAGTTCTGCAATTTTTACAGGATTCCCGGCCATCCTGAAGCATACATTACCGATATGCCAACGTATCGCAAAAAAATAAAAGAAACACTGGCATGGGGCGGCGATCAGTTATTATTGCAGGGCGGCCATCATCCCGAATTGGGATTGGATTTTTATGTAAAAACTTTTCGTCAGATCAAAGAAGAATTTCCAACCATAAAATTACATACACTCGGTCCACCCGAAGTGGCACATATCACCAAATTAGAAAAATCAACACATAAAGAAGTATTGACTGCATTAAAAAATGCGGGTATGGATTCGTTGCCGGGTGCAGGCGCCGAAATTTTAGTCGATCGTGTACGAAGATTAATTTCAAAAGGAAAATGCGGTGCCGATGAATGGCTTGCCATCATGCACGAAGCGCATAAATTAAATATCACAACATCGGCAACCATGATGTTTGGTCATGTTGAAACATTGGAAGAAAGATTTATTCACCTAACAAGGATACGCGAAGTGCAAGCCATGAAACCCGCTGATGCCAAGGGTTTCCTTGCATTCATCGCATGGACGTTTCAGGATGTTGATACATTGCTTACAAAAATCCGCGGTGTACATAATTTAACAACACCTGATGAATATATAAGAATGGTGGCGATAAGCAGGATCATGTTGCCTAACATAAAAAATATTCAGTCAAGCTGGTTAACTGTCGGCAAGCAAACCGCACAGATTACTTTGCATGGTGGTGCCAACGATTTTGGAAGTATCATGCTCGAAGAAAATGTGGTAAGTGCTGCAGGTGCGCCGCATCGCTTTACTTATAAAAGTATTCAGAGCGCCATTCGCGAAGCTGGTTTCGAACCGCAATTGCGCAACCAGCAATACGAATGGAGAGAAATTCCTGCAACAATTCAGGAGCAGGTAATCGACTATTAAAAATAATTACACGAATTCGATGAAAAACAATTTTTGCAATTCGTGTAATTCGCAAAAATTCGTGTAATAAAATTCATAAAACACAATATTTAAAACACCGAATAATGAACGAAAAATTTGTTTCTCGAATAAAAAAAGAAGTAGCCGAAATTGAAGCTGCCGGCTTATTTAAAAAAGAACGTATCATCACCAGTGAACAAGGCCCCGAAATAATCGTAAACGGAAAAACTGTTTTAAATTTTTGTGCCAATAATTATTTGGGATTATCATCTCATCCAAAAGTTATTGAAGCGGCTCACAAAGCCATCGACACACATGGTTACGGCATGAGCAGTGTACGTTTCATCTGCGGCACGCAGGACATTCACAAAGAATTAGAAAAAAAGATCGCAACATTTCTGGGAACAGAAGATACTATTTTATATGCCGCCGCATTCGATGCAAATGGTGGTGTATTCGAACCTTTGTTTAACGAAGAAGATGCAATTATTTCCGACTCATTAAATCATGCATCCATCATCGATGGTGTTCGTTTGTGCAAAGCGCAACGTTATCGTTACGAGCATAACGATATGTTTGATCTCGAAGGAAAATTAAAAGAAACACAACATTTGCGCAGCAGGATCATTGTTACCGATGGAAGTTTCAGTATGGATGGAACCATTGCGCAATTAGATATTATTTGCGACCTCGCCGATAAATACGATGCGATTGTAATGATCGATGAATGTCATTCATCGGGCTTTCTTGGCAAAACAGGAAGAGGCACACACGAATACAGAAATGTGATGGGGCGAATTGATATCATCACCGGAACATTAGGCAAAGCGCTTGGTGGTGCAAGTGGTGGTTTTACTTCGGGACGAAAAGAAATAATAGAATTATTACGTCAACGTTCGCGTCCATATTTATTTTCAAATACAGTTGCGCCAAGCATTGTGGGTGCATCGATCGCAGTGTTGGATATGTTGACCGAAACGACCGAACTGCGCGATAAATTGGAATACAATACAAAATATTTCCGTACAAAAATGACCGAAGCTGGTTTCGATATTAAACCCGGCGATCATCCCATTGTTCCTATCATGCTCTACGATGCAGTGGTGGCGCAGACTTTCGCCGCCAAACTGTTGGAAGAAGGCATTTATGTAATTGGTTTTTTCTTTCCTGTTGTTGCAAAAGGCAAGGCACGCATTCGTGTGCAGTTAAGCGCAGCGCATCAACAAAAACATTTGGATAAAGCCATCGAAGCATTCACAAAAGTTGGTAAAGAATTGGGTGTGTTGAAATGATTTTTTGTTACCATCTTTAGTTTTTTATGGCATCACCTGTTGCCACGCTCGTTTCAAAGTCCCGTTTTCATGGCAACAATGCGTGGCAGCCTGTACTGAACCTGATGAAGTATCGTACTCTTGTACTTTCAGTACCTTTGTCAGCAATAAAAATTATAAAAATAAAATAATGAACCGCATTTTATTTGTCATCTGTTTTCTGTCATCTGTCATTCTCTATTCTTGTTCACCCAACAATGTAACCATCGATAACAGTCTTAAAAAACATTTCGATGATAATAAAGTAACCGGAACTTTTGCTTTATTCGATAATGGCCAGGGGCATTTCACCATTTACAATTTATCGAGGTATAAAGATTCGGCATATTCGCCGGCATCCACTTTTAAAATTGTAAACTCATTGATTGGTTTACAAACCGGAAGAATTGTAAACGAAAAAATGATCATCAAATGGGACGGCATTAAAAGATGGAATGAAGCATGGAATAAAGACCTGACCATGGAAGAAGCGTTTAAACTTTCCTGTGTTCCTTATTATCAGGAAGTGGCAAGACGTATTGGAAAAGATACCATGCAAACCTGGTTGGATAGTTTAAAATATGGCAATAAAAAAATAGGAAATGGTTTGGACACTTTCTGGTTGGATAATTCGCTGAAAATTACGCCCGACGAGCAATTGGGACTGGTAAAGAAATTATATTTCGGTCAGTTGCCATTCAGTAAAACAACGATGGATATTGTAAAGAAAGTAATGATCCAGGAAGAGAATTCAAATTATATTCTGGCATATAAAACGGGTTGGAATTATAAAGAAAATGGAAATTCAAATGGCTGGATCCTTGGTTGGATTGAAGAAAATAAACATCCCTATTTTTTTGTTTTGAATACCGAAGGGGCACATGATGTTGATCCTTCCGTCAGAAAAAATATTTTAACAGCCATCCTGAAACAATTGGGTTTTATGGAAGGGAAAAGATAAGGG
>JAGWPQ010000091.1 GCA_028877045.1 Bacteroidota bacterium
AACAGTACTGCCGCAACCATAATTCATTGCAAGCATTTTTTGCGGAATGTTTAGTCCGGGTAATTGCCAAACAGGAGTGGTAGTACAACACAAACCTACCTGTGGATTTTCGGCTGCTTCTTTGTAAATATTTTTTGTTGTTTCTAAATAAGACTGCATATTTTTTATTATTTCGTGAGCTTTAGTAATATTACTCGTTGCCTGTTGTGTCACTCACATGAACTGCATTAATTCTATTTATCAAATTACTGCACCACCACAACTGCTTCCTGCACCTGCTGTGCAACCATAACAATGTTGACCAACAACAATATTTCTGCTGTTTAATTTTTCTGTACTGAATTGAGAAATGTGTTTAGCTAAACATGCCAGTTTTAAATCGAGCATTTGATTAAAATCGCAATCGTATAAATAACCATCCCATCCAACTGAAATAGTGTTACGGCACATTACATTGTTTGCTGCAACCGGATTATAAGCTTCTGCTAATTTTTCCATGTACATTTCATAGTTATTGCTTTGCAACAGGTAATCTAAAAAACGACTGATAGGAAGATTGGTGATGGCAAATAAATTATTAAACTCGATTTGGAATTTATCCATTAATGCCTGTTTATACTCTTTTTCTAATGATTGTTGTGATGGTGGCAAAAAAGCACCGGCAGGATTATACACTAAATTTAAAATTAAACCGGTTTCTTTTCTTCCATATCCAGCTTGATTCAACATTTGCAAAGCTTTGATACTGTCTTCAAAAACTCCATCACCGCGTTGTCTGTCTGTTCGTTGTTGTGTATAAAATGGAAGAGATGAAACAACTTCGATATTATGTTGTTTATAAAATTGAGGAAGGGTATGATATTTTTTATTGGCAAGAATAATGGTGAGATTGCATCTTACAATTACATGCCTGTTTAGTTTTTTTATTTCTTCAACAAACCATCTGAAATTGGGATTTAATTCAGGGGCACCGCCTGTAAGATCAACTGTTTTTAATTCAGGATTATTTTCCAATGCAATCAAACATTGCTGCATTGTTTCTTTAGTCATTATTTCTTTTCTGTCGGGACCTGCATCAACATGGCAATGTTTGCAAACCTGATTACACATCTTTCCAATATTCACCTGAAATATTTCAATCTGAAATGGCGTTAGCGGATATAATCCAGTTTCCTCCAACTTTTGTTGAAAAGGAATTAATAAAAAATCTCCTGTTTTACTATGCGCTAATATTTCAATTTGATTATGTGAATCTGCCAGAAGACTATGTTGCGCATTTAAAGATTTTATCATAAACTACATTGCAATTTCTTTTACCTTATTCATCATTTGTACACCATGTACCAAAGAAGCGCCGCCACGGATGGCACAAGCCACATGAACTGCTTCCATCATCTGGGCCTCGCTCCAGCCTTTTTCGAAAGCATCGCTGCTGTAAGCATCAATGCAATAAGGGCATTGCACTGCATGAGCAACAGCCAAAGCAATCAATGATTTTTCACGGGCAGTTAATTCACTGTCTTTAAATACTTCACCATAATAACTAAAAAATTTTTCACCTAAATTTTTTTGAAAACCTGAAATGTTGCCAAACTTTTTAAGGTCGTCAGAATTGTAATAGCTATTATTCATATTTTATTTATTTAATTCTAATCTACAATAGTTAAATAAGTTTTTTGGATAATCACTTTATCATTGGACTTTTTAAATTGAATGTTATTCAGCTTCTTTAAATATTTTTTGAATTCGATAAACATTGAAATGCCTTCTTTAAAAGGTAAGAATGAATATCCTTTTCTTTTATTCTGCATGGAGATTATATAAAGCATTTTCCAATGTCTAATAATTTCTCTCCACGCAAAAAATAGTGAATGTTTTGGGTCGTACATGTGTGTAGGATCGCTGCCCGCACCATTGAGTTCTATTAAACACCAATTTTTATTTTCTATTAATTCTTCAAATGTGTTGTAGCGAATATCTAATCGTCCGTAATAAAAACCGTCAATAGATTTACAAACGCTATCAATCAACGCTTCTAATTGTTTATTATTTTTAAAACTGCTGTCAAGAAACAATGCACCTCTTGCATGATTACCATAAGGCACTAAAACTTTTTTTTCGGATTTCTTCAGAACTACAAATATTTCATCGCCTAATAAATTTCTTAAAACCGGTATTTGCAAAAT
This sequence comes from Bacteroidota bacterium, assembly GCA_028877045.1. Taxonomy (GTDB): domain Bacteria; phylum Bacteroidota; class Bacteroidia; order Chitinophagales; family Chitinophagaceae; genus CAIQDX01. The sequence continues at coordinate 2,187 of JAGWPQ010000091.1, forward strand.
ATAACGTTGATTTTGATGTAACAGTTGTTCAATTGAACTAATTCCATCACCAGTAACAGTTAAAAACTTCTTTTCAACAATGCCTGTAATTCTACCATGTTTTTCATTGGGGTAACGAACATAGAATATACCCATCTCTTTCGGGTAAGGAATAAAAGGCTGAATAATATAATCAACTTTAAACTGAGAAACTATTTGGCTTAATTCATTATCATTATTCACTTTCACAACAGCCTTACTCTGCATGCCAATGTCGGGCTTTATGATTAAAGGATATTTTAATTGATAATTTCTTACAGATTTTATAACATCTTCAATAAATGTATTCGCCAAAAAAAATAATGTAAATGGTTTGAATTGCTGTGGAATAATGTGGTCTATTTCGCTTTTAGATTCCATGATAAAACCTCCGTTTTTAATTGCAGGATTAGATGCTGTAAAAAAGAACAATGATCTGGCTTTAATGCAAAACCGAAACCATACAGGATATATAGGAAAATATATCGCATTAAATGACCAATATTCCCAATGAAACAAGCGAATAAAAATCGAGTTATTTTTAATTGATTTGAGCAATTTCGGTAATGGTTTTATTGGAGTTAATAATTAACTAGTAAACAGATTGTAAATAGAGACGAAATAGAGTCTCTTTCCTTACAAGGTATTCAAATAAAAAATACATTTAGCTGGTGAAAGGAAATGGATTTTCTTGCGTATTAAATAAAATAGAAGATGTTAACAGGGGGTAACTGTTTAGAAAATTGGATAATTGAGCAAGTGATGAACAAATAATTATGGTAGCTCTTTCATATAATGAACAGAGGGGTTTTAGTGCATTATTATTTAATTATTTGCTTAAATAATTAATTTGATTTACCTTTGTTCTTAAACAAACATAATTATGAATACTTGTATACGTTTATACGCAGATCCGGTTCAGATTAAAACTTGCAGGGAAAAAGTTGAAAATACAGAAACTGCTTTTGCTCAGATGTCGGCTGTATTGTCGTTAGCGGGTAATGATGTGCGGCTTAAAATTCTTTATCTGCTGGAAGAAGAAAAAGAACTTTGCCCTTGCGATTTAAGTGATATACTGGGAATGAGTATTCCTGCTATTTCACAGCACTTACGCAAAATGAAAGATGGGGGCATCATTAGGGCAAGAAAAGAAGGACAAACAATTTTTTATTCATTAAAGCCGGAACATTTAAAAATGCTTCGCTCTTTGTTTAAGTATGTCAATGAATTGAATGCAAAAATGGAGTTAGTATAAATACGTTAATTAATATCCCTGTATTAAACTATTTTACTAACACACAACAATTACTAAAATGTAATTGGCAGGATTTTATTTATTGTTTAAAAAATAAATCATATGGACACTACAAAAAAACCATCAAAGAAGATCCTCTACGCGGCCGTTGCAGGTACGGTGTTGGCAGCATTGTGTTGTGCCACTCCAATACTTGTTCTTACAATGGGAGCTATTGGCTTAGGTGCCTTTACGCCTTATCTGGATTATGTTTTAATGTCAGTGCTGATCATATTAATTATTGTTGTTTGGGTTTCGTATAACCGTTATAAAAAGGCTTGCGCCAAGTGCGAAATTGATAACAGACAAATTTAATAATCTTCATTAATAAAAAGAAAAAATGAATCATCAAAATCCTTCTGCAAAAGCAGAAAAATCATCAAAAGGAATTTTAGGAGCCGGGTTATTAACCGCCTTTGCGGCCTCATTATGTTGCATTACTCCGGTACTGG
>JAGWPQ010000092.1 GCA_028877045.1 Bacteroidota bacterium
AATCTATATAAAAACCCGCATGCTCCACATTGATATTGAGATGAACAAATTGCGCAAGCACCAACCGTATCACTTCTTTTAGTTCAGTACTTTTGTGCATAGCCATCGACCGGCTTCTCACTCTTTCCAGCGCCGCTTCTATCTGCGCTTCTCTAGCCTGGACTTCTGCTTTTTGCAGATCGAGGAAGCGGGTATAGGTTTGTTCAAACACTGTGGCAAACCGTTCCAACAATCTGATGCTTTCTTCCGAACGATCTTCATTCGATTGAACATTCAACAATCCTTTTGAAAAAAAAGCAACATTGATGATACGTCGTTTTTCTTCAGGATTAAATTTTGCCCCGCCCCTGCCTGCACGGTAACTGGCAAATTCCAATAATTCTTTTCCACTTAGTTCAATTACCAATGATTTTTTATTTTCTTTCCAGCCCTTATAAATTTTGTTGGTGACATACGGTTCATCAATAGAAAATTTAAATACCCCGTCCTTTTGTTTGCCATACATCGTTACCCAATACTCGATCACATTTTCTTTTTCATTAATGATACCAATAGTTGCCTGGTCAGGTTTTTCTCCCAATTCTTTGAACTGATTAAAAAGAATGAATACCGTTTCAGAAAGTTCATCACTTTTCTGCATCGCCATTGTTCTGGCACGCACTCTTTCCAACGCTAATTGAATTTGTGCTTCTCTTGCCTGAGCTTCTGCTTTTTGTAAATCTGAAAAACGGATATAGGCCTGCTCAAATACATTGGCAAATGTTTTCAAAATATGATGCACTCCGGCATCCAACAAATCAGCAGTAAAATTTGCGATTAAAACAGCAGAATGTTTTTCGAAAGCAATTGCCAATTCATAATATTGTCTGCTTAGCAACCATTTTTTTTCTGCTGCAGGAATCAATTTCAATGTTGAGTGTTCAAAGAAGTATTTAAAAAAATGATTCTTTACTTCTACTGAATACGATTTAGCATAAAAATTTGTTTCTTTTTTTCTTGCTTTCCAAATATCATGATGAATGGGAGAATCGAAATAAGGAGTTGCAACACTTAATGCAGCAGAATGCTCCGGAGAAGCAACCCACTGATAAAAATCTTTGACACCTTCTTCGTAAACAAAAATAATAGCAGACCTATTTTCCATTGCAATACCCAACTGCTTCAACTTCTGTAATACTTCCAAGATTACTTCTTTTATTTCATCGCTGTGATGCATGGCCAAAGAACGTGAGCGAACTTTTTCTAAAGCTGCTTCTATAAGTAATTCATTGTTTTTTGTTTGTAGTTCTTTTGTTTTTTCTTCTACTTTCTGTTCTAAAAAAGCTACTTGTTGCTTTACACGATCTATATGAAAAGTATCTTCCATGGTACTTTGCAGATCTGGTAATGAACCATGAAAAGCAATGAGTTTCCATTTATTTGTTTTGTATAAAAAAACAGTCGTAAATCTTAGTAACATTTTGTGAGCATTCTTGCCTTTACCAATTGACAGTTTTATCTCGTCTTTGAAAACAACAGTATTTTCTCCATAAAAAATGGGTTTATATGAATTTGTAACAATAGCTTTTAAAATTTTTCCGGCCGACTGTTTGCGAGAAGCCAATACAAGCTTTCTTAATTCACGAATATTGGTTATTTGTTGATCTGCTGCTGTTCCATAACCAATTACAGATGCATCTATATATTTATCAATCCAATTTAAAGGCGACTTCATATCAAGGAGGCAAACTTTCAAAACACATTGATATGTAGTTTTTAGTAATTGCTTTTTATTATTTTCCATTTTCTGATTTGTTTTACAAAAACTTTTTATCTTCTACCTCAAAAATTACTCATTTTTTTTAATTGAAAAAAATAGAATGCAGCCTAAATAATTTAAACAAGCTGTTCCTTAGTGTACATTTTATCTAAACATAAAATTTTATTGCAATACAACATACAAAAGAAATTCGGGATTATTTAAGCTTTATAATTAAATATCATTATTGAATCATAGTTGCACACAAATACACGCATGCATCCATCAAAAGCCTTTAGCTGGTTTTTCTATATGTAGTTTGCCGGTGTTGCCAAAAGCCTCCCCCCAAAAAAATCGGTTGTGTGTTTACAGGTATCTGAGCTATACCGGATAGGTGTTAAACACATGTACTTCCATAGCTTATTCTTTTTCTATATGGTATTCTTTATTTAATTCGTTCAACAAAAGTTTTGCCTGATTTAATAATGCATCTGCATATGTAATCTTACTATTCATAAATCTCGAACGAACCAATTCAACATATTTGTTAAACAAAACCTTGTTGTAACTCAATAATGGAGGATTACTTACAAAAAAACTATCCAAAACTTTTTGTTTTGATCCATTTTTATAAAAGTCCTGAATGATATTATTTGCTATATCATTGTATTTAAAATCAAATATTTCCGCTCTGCTTTTTCTTACTTCAGTATAAATACCAATTTCGTTTTCGTCGTTAGCCAACATCAGGCGACACAATTTATCATACTCAGCTACATCGTTTGCAACTGATTTTTGAAAATATCTTAAAGTTCCTGAACTTTTCATTTGCTGAAAGGTGGCATCATTAGGAATAAAATATCTATGTGCACCACCAAAAAGCCCATACCAATATAATTTGCCTGAGGGAATATTTCTTGGTTCTGAAACTGATAATAATTGCATTAAGGTATCCACCTGATTGATGGCATTGGTAAAATATTTTTTATAGTTTATAATTTCTGCTGTATCTGCTTTCAGATCTTTAATCATAGCAGCGGCAAATACTTTTGCTCTTTCTCGTTCTGTAATATTTTCCCGAATATTCTCTGCAATAAAACCCATTGTTACAGCTAAGAATATCATTAAACCTTCCAATACATATTCTTTGAAAGATTTTTTTTCAACGTGTGGGTGATGATGTAC